>JAYUEU010000174.1:0-12171 GCA_043739065.1 Synechococcales cyanobacterium
GAGAAAGCGGTATTGAATATTGTTTTGGGCGCGTTTTCAGCATCCATATTTCACCTGGAATTAGAGTCGCAACGTCAGCAGCAAAAACGCCCTGATAAGCCACTTTTGAGTAATTTAGAAGTTGTTAGAGGTTTACCTGATTTTGGCCGACGGCTAGAGGCTGTCATCGAAGAAACCCATCAGTTTTTAGCCCCGTCTCGGACCAGTTTGTATTGGTTTGAATCCCATAAGCGCTACTTCTGGCGACGACTGACCAATCAAGCGCCAAGGGCTAAGGGCTTACTGGACAACACTACAGCAGCTGCCACTATTACGGCTCAAGAAATCAATAGCTTTTATCACCAGCTTGTTCACGATCAAATTGTGGCGATCGGGGAAGCCCACAGCTCTCTCAAGGCCGATGCGACTTCGCGGTTGATGCAACTGATTCAGGCACGATCGCTTCTTGCTGCCCCCATTCTTTACCAAAATCAACTGCTGGGCTTTTTGGCCATTGAAGGGAATGAACCGCGAATTTGGCAAGAGGAAGAAAAACAATATCTGCGGGGTGTCGGCCAGCTTATTGCGTTGATGGCTCCCCTGGAGAAAATGGAATCTATCATCCAGCAGACCCAAATGGATCAGTCGCTAACGGCTGAAATTGCCCGATCGCTTTATAGTTCCAAAGACTGGAAAGTGACCCTAAACCGATCGGCTGAATTGTTGACCGATCGGCTCAAAGTTGAGCGCTTTATGGTTGTTCTGTACGATCGGGCTACGGGAAATTTTGAGGTCTGCTATCAGCATCAACCCCGCAATCGTCGCAGCAGTGCCTTGGTTCAGCTTCCGTCCTTAAGCGAGATAGATCTTCAGATGGTAGAGCGTAGCAACCAGGGACTGGCCATTGAAGATCTCGAAGATGATTTACGACTTGCCGCTTGGCGCAATGTTCTGTGGGATTTGGGAGTACGATCGGTTTTATTGACCACCACTTGTCCCGGTCATCGGTTGGAAGGACTATTGCTGGTCTGTCACGATACCCCGCGTGCCTGGATGGCTCAGGAAACTCACTTAGTGAAATTAGTGGCCCAGCAACTCGGCGTGATTTTGAATCAGTGGCAATTGCAGCGCAAAGTGGAACAAGACTCTAAGCTGCACCAAAGTACCCAACGCGCCATTGAACTTATTCAGCGCAGTAACTCCATTGATGAACTAGAGCAAGTGGCCCTCAGAAGCATTTCTCAAGTTTTCACGGCCCAGATCACCTTTCTTGTTTCGTGGTTTGCTGGTCGTCGGACGGGGCGGCTCGTATTGCCTGAAATTATAGATCGGCAATATTTACTGTTGCCCAACACCAAAGTCTCTGTTCATGCTGATCCCCTGATTCGTATGACCCAAACGAATAATTCCGTCCTGATTTTTACCCCGTCTCAGATTCCTGGTGAAACCCGTCAGTGGCTAAATACCCAGGGTATGGGACAAATTCTTGCGATCGCTTTACGGACACATCCCGACGACGAATCCACAGGATTACTGTGTTTAGCGCTGCAAGATGAACGCCATTGGGATGAACAGTCCATCAATACGTTCAGTGTATTAGCGAGTCAGTTAGCTGCCGCCCGTCGCCACTTAAAACTAGAGTCTGCGTTGCAGTCTGAACGGCTCAAACTTGAGCAAATTAGTTGGTATAAACATCGGCACCTTGAAGAACTCCATCGCAGTGTTCAAGTTGGCATTCAGCGCCTAGTTGAAGCCGCCAAGCCCGCTACTCAAGATGCGTTGGCCGCCACTCGTAACCAACAAATTTTGCGCCAAATCGCGGAGGCCATGACCCCGGTACAGTCGGCGTTACTGAATGAAGTTTGGCAGATGCAATATCGTCAGGAAAGTGTGCCGTTGTTGGGGGTTTTACGTCGGGCGATCGATCGGGCTGATGTTTTACTAAAGCAGCGTCAGATCTGGTCCCAGGTTCATCAAGAAAGCAACCCGATTATTATTGCCGATATTAATAAATTGGAAATGGTGCTCTATGAAGTGATTTCCATTGCAGGACAACGATCGGAGGCTGGAAAGCGGATCGATATCTGGTGCCGTCAGTCCGATCCTCGCTGGGTAGAAGTCGCGATTACGGATGATGGGACAATAGAACCCAGATTGATTAAAGAACTAGAAGCCGCGCAACCGATGGATCCCCTCGCACCAAGCTTGCTCAATCAACCGCCTGGAATGCACCTTGCAATTTGTAAAGAAGTTCTTCGGGCTATGGGGGCAGAACTTACCGTGACTCGTCTAGACGATGGTCGCATTATGACGCGATTAATGTTGCCCGCCGCTCAAACGGGACGGGATGGACAGTCGAGATAATCCAGATGACGCTAGATAGATGACGCTAGATAGAGGGTCTGAAGGCTAAAAAGATCTAAAAATGTCTAGATCTATGGATCCTATTCATGAGAACTATTGAAATTTCGATCGCAATTGAGGAGTCTCCGGTTACACTGTTTTTCACTCCCTGTGCGTTTTACAGTTTTTCGACAAGTGCCCTTATAAAAGGGACTAAATCGCAGTCTTCTTGCTGACAGGTTTGTTATGGTTCGCTCTGCCTCTCGCCCGATCTCCCGCCGCACTCAGCGATCGTCTTCGTATGCGTCTCAGCCATTACGAGATGTTCCGAGTCAATCAATGTCCCGATCGTCTCAAAGTATTGGAGATCCATCCACTCGTATGCCCCGATCGCTCCGATCGTCTACCACCCGATTATCCCCGCTATTAAAGGGCCGATCGCTCCGATCGTCTCTCAAGGCAATGCCCGATCGGATGCCACTTCCTGTCTGGCTCCGTGCCCTGAAAAAGATCGAAAATCTTTCCGTTGGTGTTGCATTGCTTTTAGTGGGCAGTGCTGTTGTCACCTATGGCTGGGCGGTCTATTCTCAACAGCTTTGGGGAAAAAATTATAGTCGCCTTGACACCTTACGACGTGACGAGAGGCAGCTCTTGAAGGGCAGTGAATTGATGAAAAATAATATTGCGCGCCACAGTGATCCAAAACAATATGGACTCGTGCCCCTCACTCCTGATCACATCGTTGTGATTCCCCCCGCCCCCATTCGACCTGCTCTCTCCACTCCCAACATGGGTCCAGACCCTAAGGCTAAACCCATCACGCCGATCGGATACTAAACATCATGGTTCGTCCCTATCCTTCTCGCCAACGATCGCTAGCTCGACACATTTCGACATTCCCCAAGGCCAAACCGACACTGCCTCGCCTGCGCCTAGTGTGGATGATTTTACTCGTGAGCTGTGGATTATTGTGCATTAATCTGGTGCGACTTCAAGTGTTTCAGGCGGCTGATTTACTAACGCGAGCAAAACAGCAACAGACAACCTTATTAAAACCGTTCACACCACGTCGTTCGGTGGTCGATCGTAATGGAAACGCGATCGCCATTGATGAACAGGTCTACACAGTGTTTGTTCATCCACGATATTTCGATAAAAAAACCAATCAAGAGGTCGCCGACTTACTTGCGCCATTGATAGATCAAAATCCGGCTGCATTGAAAAAGAAATTTGATGACAGAAAGACTGGGATCAAGCTGGCAGATCAGTTAGAAGAAAATACGGCCCAGCGAATTAAAGACTTGCGCATTGACGGCATCGATTTTATTGCCTCATCTCGTCGAGTCTATCCGCAACAAGAATTGCTAGCAAATATCATCGGCTATGTCGATCTCCAGCAACAAAGCCAAGGCGGTGTCGAAACGACCTATGAGCATCTTCTAAAACCCCGCGAAAAATCAGTTCGGCTGAATAAAACAGGCAGCGGAGCCATTTTGCCCGAAGGCGTACCCAATGGATTTGTTCACCAAGATGATGAGCATCTTCAGTTAACGATCGATAGTCGGATGCAACGGGCCGTACAGGAAATTGTCGATCGGCAAGTCGCAACCTTTAGGGCAAAACGGGGCTTAGTGATTGTGATGGACTGTGATGATGGATCTATTTTATCCATGGTCAACAGCCCTACATTTGATCCCAATGAATATTGGAAAGTCAAAGATCTATCCGCGCTAAAAAATTGGGGTCTGACGGATTTATATGAACCGGGATCGACCTTTAAGCCGATTAATGTTGCGATCGCCTTAGAAGCAGGTACCGTAAAACTTACCGACCAATTTTATGATTCCGGCACCATTATCGTGGGAGGCTGGCCCATTAACAACTCAGACAATGCAGCGCGGGGGTCGCTGAGTTTGACAGACGTACTACGCTACTCCAGCAACGTTGGCATGGTTCGCATTGCTCAAACTATGAAGCCATCGGTCTATTACAGCTGGTTAGAGCGCGTTGGTGTGGGCCAATATACGGGCATTGACCTACCCTTCGAGGCCCCGGGCTATCTAAAATCACGCCACACCTTCATGACATCTCCTATCGAAGCCGCAACCACTGCCTTTGGACAAGGGTTTTCCATTACTCCGATTCAGCTTGCGAAACTTCATTCCATGTTGGCTAATGGCGGGAAAATGGTCACACCGCATGTGGTAAAAGGGCTTTATGACAGTCAAGGACGACCGTTTTGGCAACCGAAGCAGTCGCTGCCAAAGCAAATTTTTTCGCCTAAAAATACTAAAGCGATCCTGCGCATGATGGAAGCGGTGGTTGATACTGGAACCGGGAGAGCCGCTCAAGTGCCCGGGTTCCGAGTGGCGGGAAAAACCGGAACGGCGCAAAAAGCAGCCGAAGGTGGAGGAGGCTATTCAGCGTCTCGATTTATTACTAGTTTTGTGGGCATCTTTCCGGTGGATAATCCTCGGTATGTGGTGCTATCTGTTTTGGATGAACCTCAAGGTCAAGCGTACGGGGGAACTACTGCCGCTCCTATTGTAAGTGAAGTGATTAAGGTCGTTGCGGCGATCGAACAAGTGCCCCCGAGTAAACCGGATCCTTAAATTGTGAGATTGAAAAATCATCCATTTCAATTTTTATTGCGATTTGAATGGTGTCTACTGACGATCGCTGCCCTTGGTGAATTGATCCAGATCCCGCCGTTTCGAGTGCCAAGCGGGGTACCCAATGAGCCGGGCTGGAATTTAGCAATTATATTGATTTTTGTTTTGACCAGTTTACGATTGCCGAATCCTATCTTACGGCGATATTCTGCTGTATTCTATGGCGCTTTACTGGTTGGGTTACTGGCGATCGCGTCCTTTGTAACTGGATTTAGGCTATTGCCATTGCTTTGCATTGTGGTGGTGTTACGCTGTGGGGTGATGTTTGAGACAAAAATGTCTTGGGTCTTGGCCGCAGTCACCTTCTTGACGGGAGCCGGAGCGCAGATTTATACCATTACTAATTTTAGATTGCCCCGACTAGAGCAAATTGCACTACGGCGGGCTGCAAAGCTGGCACCGGATATTTCTACCGATATTTTGCGGACAGAAGTAAATGACCTTGTTGTGTCGAGACTTTGGACCACGACCTTGAGCAACATTTTGCTTTTAGGGTTGGTCCTACTTTTTGTCCAGGTATTATTAGGAACATTGTTGGCGGAACGTCGTGGTCGTAATGCGTTAGCGGAGGCGAATACTAAACTGCGGAACTATGCTCTCAGGGTCGAAACGCTGGCAACTCTTCAGGAACGGAATCGGATTTCTAGGGAAATTCACGATTCTCTCGGTCATTCCCTGACTGCATTTAATCTGCATCTCGCGGCGGCTCTTCGGTTATTAAGAACTGATCCGGTAGAAGCAGAAGACTTGCTGCAAGAAGCAAAACGGATTGGATCCGAGACCTTACGATCGGTGCGGGAATCTGTGTCTAGCTTACGATCGGAAGATCCGCTGAAATCCCAACCGTTACCGACAGCCCTCGAACGGTTGCTGCAAGATTGGTCCAGATCTACCCAAATTTTCCCGACCTGCGCAATCGATCCAATATTAGCCAATTCTTTGCCGGAGTCGTTGCGGGTCGCGATTTACCGAATTGTGCAGGAAGCCCTGACCAATATTGCAAAATATGCCCAAGCCAAAGGGGTGAACATTAGTTTGGAACGATCGGGGCGAGACCTTCGATTGGTGATTCAAGATGATGGCGTGGGTTTTATCCGATCGCAGACTCAGAGCGGATTTGGATTGCAGGGTATGGAGGAACGATCGTTGGCACTGAATGGCGTATTGACCATTACGACGGCGATCGGAAAGGGTTGTCGTATCGAAGTCTTATTTTCAAATTCAGCCTAGATTAGGATCTAGCGCTCGGAATTAGTCTAGAACCACAGTTCCCTGTATGCTCATCTAGCTTTAGACCTTTTTCAATGCAGAATTGAGCAGTGAGAAATTTTTAGAGGCGTTTTCTTGCTTTGATTATACGTTGTAACTTTAGAAATTAATCTTAGGAAAGATAAATGATTCGAGTGTTTTTAGTAGATGACCAAGCCTTAATTCGCCGAGGTTTACGGGCATTGCTCAAGCCAGAACCGGATTTACTTGTGATGGGCGAAGCAGAACATGGTGGACTCGCACTCGCCGCCTTAAATGCTCTGCACCCAACGGATCGGCCTGACGTAATTTTAATGGACATCCGAATGCCTGTGATGGACGGTGTAGCGACAACAGTGGCTATTGTTTCGGCATTCCCAACCATTCGCGTGTTGATTTTAACGACCTTCGATGACACCGAGTATGTGACGCAGGCGTTACAGGCAGGTGCAAGCGGTTATTTGCTGAAAGATACTCCTGCCGAGGAATTAGTCCAAGCGATTCAATGGGTCAATAAAGGGTATACGCAACTGTCTCCGGGATTGGCCCAGAAGCTGGTACAGGATTCGCGAGTTTCTGCGGTAGTTGAATCCGAGAAACCTCCGTCAGTTTTTGAGCCAATAGAGTCAAGGGAGTCAGGCTTGAATTCGATCGCGGCCCTCACGCCTCGGGAACAGGAAGTTTTGCAACTGATTGCTAGCGGATCCAGTAATCGTGAAATTGCACAGACGCTTTATATTTCTGAAAAAACGGTTAAAAATCACATTACTAATCTATTAATGGGCTTGGGACTGCGCGATCGAACCCAAGCCGCAATTTACTACCATGAGCAGATCTCAGGCGTAAAACCTCTTTAATTCTAACCAAAAGAATACGTGAAGTTTGGCAATCTGATTTCAAAAAGATACGTAGAATTGCTAGTATTATAAATGGTAGAAATTTTTAATTATCTAAATTCTTATAGATCATTGTTCCCATTGGTAAGCATTGGGACTAGTCTTAGTGATTAGTTGCTCAATTCGATCGGCTGTGATGGTGAAAACGCCCTTGCAACGACTGAACCTGGTACGATGAGGTCCGATTATTTTTCATTATCTCAAACGAGCTATTTAGAGAGGATAGATCCTTGCCACGTCAATATTTTTTCACCTCTGAATCGGTGACTGAAGGGCATCCTGATAAGGTTTGCGACCAAATATCCGACACCATTTTGGATGCGTTGTTAGCTCAAGATCCGACTAGCCGAGTTGCGGCAGAAGTCGTGGTTAATACTGGACTTGTCCTAATTACGGGCGAGATCACCACAAAAGCAGATGTAAATTTCATCAAGTTGGCACGGGCTAAGTTGGCTGAAATTGGTTATACCATTGCAGACAATGGTTTTGCATCTGACAGTTGTGCTGTGCTAGTTGCTTTAGATGAGCAGTCTCCTGACATCGCTCAAGGGGTAGATAGTGCATCTGAAACCCGTGTCGAACTTAGTTCTGAAGAACTCGACAAGACCGGAGCGGGCGACCAAGGCATTATGTTTGGGTTTGCTTGTAATGAAACTCCTGAACTGATGCCCTTACCCATCAGCCTTGCTAACCGGATTGCGCGGAAGTTGGCGGAAGTGCGGAAGTCCGGCGAGGTGAATTATCTTCGTCCTGACGGCAAAACTCAGGTGACGGTTAAGTACGAAGGCGATAAGCCCGTTGCGATCGACACTATTTTGATTTCCACCCAGCACAACCCTGGCGTGACTCAAGATCAAATCAAAGCAGACTTGATGAAGTTTGTAGTGATTCCTTGTTTTGCAGATTTGGATCTCAAACCCACTGAAGCCACTAAGTTTCTCGTGAATCCCACGGGTATTTTTGTGGTCGGTGGACCTCAAGGTGACGCAGGTCTGACGGGTCGTAAGATTATCATTGATACCTACGGCGGATATTCTCGTCATGGTGGCGGTGCATTCTCGGGTAAGGATCCCACAAAGGTCGATCGGAGTGCGGCTTATGCGGCGCGGCATGTGGCTAAAAATATTGTGGCGGCTGGTTTAGCGGATAAGTGCGAAGTTCAGTTGAGCTATGCGATCGGGGTTGCGCGTCCGGTGAGTCTTTTAGTGGAGACGTTTGGTACGGGCAAAATTGATGAAGATAAGTTGACGGACTTAGTGGAAAAACATTTCGAGTTACGTCCTCTTGGAATCATCCAAACCTTTAATCTGTGCAATCTTCCAGCCGATCGCGGTGGTCGGTTCTTCCAAGATGTGGCGGCCTATGGTCACTTTGGTCGGAATGATTTGGATCTTCCTTGGGAGAATACGGATAAGGCGAAGTTGTTGAAAAAAGAAGCGGCGGCTTTGTAGAACGATCGCTCTAAATTTTTCTTGTAAAGGGCAGAATTCTGGAGTCGAGCTGTTTTATTAATTTATAAAAGTAGAGAGGTATTCAACATTGATAGCCTCTCTATTTTTATGGGTTTTCGTAAAATTTTTGTGTCCTGTGGATTATCTACGGGAACTCTTAAAAGAAGGTTGTGTGTAGGATCAAAACTGGGATGATGAATGTTAGCGATCGGGATATTGAAAATTTTTATAAAACACTAGAATTACCCTTGAATTCTTCTCAAGCAGAAGTAAAAGTAGCTTACCGATCGCTTGCTCGTAAATATCATCCCGATCGGTGTTCTCAAGATCCAGTTAGTTTGAAAACCTCTGAAGAGCGATTTAAAACTATTAATACAGCCTACGAATTTCTCAAGACCCATAAACCCAGACCACCAAAAGCCCCACCAAAAGTGTATCGGGATCCCGTTCCCAAAAAATCCTCTAGTAATCCAACCAATTTTCGTACCAAAGTTCATAGCAAGCCTAACCCAACAGATCGATCTCCCTCTGGATATTTCTATGAGGCCCGTCGTTTGCAATCCTTGGGAGATCTCGAAGAAGCCGTCATGGCGCTAGATGCCGCGATCGCCTTAAAAGATGACTATTATCTTGCTTACGAATTACGTAGTGAAATTTATTTTGCCTTGGGCAATGACTCCGCATACAGACTAGATTTGCGTCGAGGGAAACATTTCCGGTGGAAGCAAACTGGTAAGGATCGTCCACCCGTCACCTCTACATCTTCAAAAGAAGAATACAGCAGTCCATCCTCTCAAAAACCTCCCGCCGTAAAAGTCCCCGTAGAGACAAGACCGCCAGAACCTAAACCACCACAATCTAAACCGCTTCAAAAACAACCCGAACTCCTTCAGACCTTTTGCGAGAATGTAAATAGCATTAGCCAAATTCTCTTCCTAAACCGATCGCTCATTAGTGCGAGTCTTGACGGTAATGTTTTTATTTGGGGTCTCGAAAGGGGCGAATTAGAAGCTTGTTTGAAGGCTGGGGCAGGTGTTACCGCGATCGCCGTTAGCCCGAAGTCTAATCTATTCATCACAGGCGATCGTAGAGGACAGGTCAAGATGTGGAATCTTCAGCAACAAAAACTAATCCGATCGTTGCCACTTCATACCAATGCCGTAACTGGAATCCACATCAGTCCGAATGGGAATGGTCTCATCACAACGGGCGAAGATGGCGTAGTCAAAATGTTTCAGCTCCAACCCGCATCACTTCTATACAGCCTTCAATTTCCTAATTTCCCAATTTTTAGCTCAGCCATTCTAGGCGATCGTATTTTCACTACCAGCGCAGACTCTAAACTCAGACTGATCACTAATGGCGCAATCAGAAGAGAAGAACTCCTCTCATCTCCCCTGTGTAAGTCAATGGCCGTAAACCCGGCTCGAAAATGGATTGCGATCGGTGACGATCGGGGTTCAGTTCATTGTTTTGATATCAATGGAAATCTGCTCAAGAGTTTTGCGGCATTTTCTCAAGGTGCAATTCAGGCTATGGGTTTTGTCACTAGTAACGATCAATTAGTTGTCGCAGGCGAAAAAGGTGCAATTAAAGTCTGGGATATAAAAAATTGGGATTTAGTCACAGAATGGAATAATGGCGAACATCCCGTGACTGCGATCGCCGTCCATGATGATGGAAAAATCGCGATCGCCGACAAGCAGACAATCCGTCTCTGGCACTTACCCTAAAAAATAAACCCCAGAGATCTTCTAAAATCTCTGAGGCTTAAGACCATATCTTATTCCTGCTTCACAATAGGAAACTAGGACGATCGAATCTAGACTGCGATCGGAGGATTCAATCCAGAATGCGGACGGCGAATCACCTGATCAATCAACCCGTAGGTCTTCGCTTCCTCAGCAGACATAAAGAAATCGCGCTCCGTATCCTCTTGGATTTTCTCCAACGGTTGACTCGTGTGTTCCGCCAACAGCCCATTCAAGCGGCTCTTGATGTACAAAATCTCCTTCGCCTGAATCGCAATATCCGTCGCCTGACCACTCGCCCCGCCCAAGGGTTGGTGAATCATAATCCGGGAATGGGGCAAACTCATGCGCTTACCCTTCGTCCCCGCGCTCAACAAAAACGCCCCCATTGATGCCGCAAAGCCCACACAAATCGTGGAAACATCCGGACGAAGCTGCTTAATGGTGTCGTAAATTCCCATGCCCGCCGACACCGAACCGCCGGGGGAATTGATGTAGAGATAAATATCCTTCTCAGGATCTTCCGACTCCAAAAAGAGCAATTGCGCCACGATTAAGTTTGCGACGTCCGAATCAACTGCCGACCCGAGAAAAATAATGCGTTCCCGCAACAGGCGCGAATAGATGTCAAAGGCGCGTTCTCCGCGACCCGATTGTTCAATTACGGTAGGAATCATGGGTGTGCCTGTGCGTTCTGGATGACTTAAATCGTACTGATTTCTATCGTACTAGTTTTCATTGTAGCGACTGCCTGCAATTCCGCAAAAGTCGGAAAACCGATAGACCCCGATAGACCATTCTGGACGGCAATTTGAGCGGTAAAAATTTCAATTTCAGACCCACGGATCGTAATACCCAAAATCTTTCCTATTTTTAAAAGCTGAAACCCTTACAGGGACTAATATTCAGGCACTCTCGAAAGGCACGTTTTTATGGTAAAATGAAATGGTTCAAACAACTAAACAGCGTCTATAATTAATCGCCTGCCAAATCAGGCCAAATTCGTTCTTAGAAAGGCTTGAAATCAGGCATTTCGACCGATCGAACCAATTTACGACCTTGCTTCTGGAGTATCTCTGCATATGACCTTTTCTCAAGACACGCCGAACGTGGAACGCATAGTTCCGACTGACTTGCGCAACGAGATGCAGCGGTCATACTTGGAATACGCCATGAGCGTCATCGTCGGTCGTGCGCTTCCCGATGCCCGTGATGGACTCAAACCCGTTCACCGTCGCATTCTCTACGCAATGCACGAATTGGGCTTGGCCTACGATCGTCCCTTTAAAAAATGTGCCCGCGTCATCGGGGAAGTACTCGGTAAATATCACCCCCACGGCGACCAATCGATTTACGATGCCCTCGTGCGGATGGCTCAAGATTTTTCCATGCGTGCCCCGCTGATTGATGGTCACGGGAACTTTGGGTCGGTAGATAATGACCCACCCGCTGCCATGCGATATACAGAGTCGCGGTTGACCTCATTGACGGCCCATGCACTCCTGCAAGATATTGAATCCGAAACCGTAGACTTCGTAGATAACTTTGACGGCTCCCAACAAGAACCCACCGTTCTACCGTCCCGAATTCCTCAGCTTCTGGTCAATGGTTCCTCCGGAATTGCTGTCGGTATGGCAACCAATATTCCACCTCATAACCTAGGCGAAATCATTGATGGATTAATGGCGCTGATTCATAATCCTGAGATTACCGACATTGAACTCATGCAGTTCATTCCCGGTCCTGATTTCCCCACAGGCGGCGTGATTAATGGAAAAACAGGCATTCGTGAAGCTTACACCACTGGACGCGGCTCCATTGTCATGCGGGG
>JAYUEU010000175.1:0-2993 GCA_043739065.1 Synechococcales cyanobacterium
ATGGTCAAAACTTTGGTCCATTCCCTGCTGAACAATTGATTCAAAATGGATTAACTCGCGAAACCTTTGTATGGCGATCGGGAATGGCCGGATGGATTATCGCCAGCGAAGTCCCTGAAATGATGAACATTCTAGGTTCAGTTCCGCCACCGCCCATGTAGTTCAATCTAAAACCTGAATTCGCGATTTAACGTTTTGCCTCATTCACCTGATTGCTAATGTTATATGACTTCTACAACTCTTAACTCAGACCGATCGTTCCAAGAATTTCCCTGTTCTCAATGCGGCGGAAAACTGGAATTCAATCCAAAGGCTGGACGGCTTAAATGCATCTATTGCTCCCATGAAGAAGACATTGCTCAGGACGAAGATGACGTTCTGGAAATTTCCTATGATGATTTTTTGTCCACCAAGACAGTCAAAACCGTTCTTCTTTCTGAAACGGCATTAGAAGTTTCCTGTCCAAGTTGTCGTGCTCGTGTGACATTTGAACCCCCTGATGTCGCAGGAAAATGTCCGTTTTGTGGAACGAGTATCGTTAGCAAAGGTGAAAAAGCACATCCCGTCGTTGAACCAGGTGGCGTAATTCCCTGTAAAGTAACGCAAAAAACTGCCCAAACCAGCGTCTATAAATGGCTCGGAAATAATTGGTTTTTGCCAAGTGCACTCCAAAAACTAGCACAACAAGAAGGAATGCAAGGTGTATATTTACCATTCTGGACTTATGACGCACAAACTGAAAGCGACTATACCGGAAGTCGTGGAGAATACTATTATGTCACTGAAAGTTATTCGGTCACAAATGAAGAAGGTGAAACTGAATGGCACACTCGTGAAGTCCAACACACTCGCTGGTATCCCGCAGCAGGGCATGTTTCGCAGTTTTTTGATGACATCTTAATTCCAGCAACCAAACAATTGGATGACAAACAATTAAAGAAACTCAGCGGCTGGAACCTTAAACAATTGTTGCCTTATTCGCCATCTTATCTAGCTGGATTCAAAGCACAACGGTATCAAGTTCCCTTAGAAATGGGATTGGTAAAAGCAAAGGAAGAAATACGATCGCAGCTCAATAGAACAGTTTGCAATCACATTGGTGGCGACACTCAAACCGTTAGCAGTATCAATACTCAGCATAATAATGTCACATTCAAACATATTATGCTCCCAGTCTGGATCTCCGCCTACCGATACCAAAACAAACAATATCGCGTTATGGTCAATGCCCAAACAGGAAAAGTTTCGGGCGATCGTCCCTACAGTAAAGCTAAAATTGCGATCGCAGTTGTTGCTGGCCTTTCAATATTAATAGGTGGATTTTTGTTATTTTCAAATGCGAAAAGATCAATCAATAGGGGACGAACCTATCGCAAGACCGATCGTATGGAAACCCTCATAACTCCAATTCAAAGTCTTGAGGCAAATAAGTATTCCGATATATCCCGATATGTAATTCAAGATATTTTTGCGATTAACCGTCACAATTAGGAAGTCACCATTGTTCCAATCCCTGCATCCGTAAAAATTTCCAATAGCAATGAATGATGTACACGTCCGTCAATAATATGAGCCGCCTTAACCCCTTGAGCGATCGATCGAATACAGCACGTAAGTTTTGGAATCATTCCACCATTCACCGTACCGTCATCAATTAAAGTCCGCGCCTCATTAATAGACAATCGTGGAATCAAACTATCAGGCAATTTAGGATCCACCATTACACCAGGCGTATCAGTCAGCAAAATCAACTTTTCCGCACCCATCGCCGCTGCCAATTCCCCGGCCACAGTATCCGCATTAATATTATAAGATTGACCCGTTTCATCCGCCGCTACACTAGAAACCACCGGAATATGACCCGCCGCACTAAGAGTATCCAGAATTCGGGGATTCATTAACGCCACATCTCCCACAAATCCCATCCCTTCCTGATCTGACGCTCGTGCCGTAATCAAATTTGCATCCTTACCACACAGCCCGACCGCCGAGCCACCTGCGCGATTAATCAATTCAACAATTTCTTTATTCAATCGCCCAACCAAAACCATTTCGACAATATCCATCGTCGGACCATCAGTCACCCTCAATCCATTTTTAAATTGCGGCTCAATATTCAATTTTGTCAGCCAAACATTGATTTCTGGACCACCACCATGGACAACGATCGGACGAATGCCCACCGATGCCATAAAAACAATATCTCGAATCACTTGGTCCTTCAGAGTACCATCCTTCATCGCCGCCCCACCATACTTAACCACAATAGTTCGGCCCGAGAACTCCTGAATGTAAGGCAGAGCTTCACTCAAGATTTTGACACGTACAGACGCATCGGACAGGCAGTTATCGAGATCAGTTTTCATAATGACAAAGAATGGTAAGGCAACAGATTTGTGCGTAATCTAGACTACTAGGTTGTGCGATCGGATGGATACATTTAAAGAATAATTAAATAACAAATTTTCATTGAACACGAAACGGTTGAACTTGATTAAGCTTCAGAATACTAGCATTTTCCTCCGCTTTTGCCACTAAGGCTGCGTTCAAATCAACCAAGATCCGATCGCAAATTTCTTCAGGGGTTTCATGACCCGCAATTTTAATATGTAAATCAGCTTGAGAATACAAAGCCGATCGATCGGCGAGAAAATCATTTAATTTAGACTCTAAATCACCTTTCAAAAGAGGTCGAGTCGTATCCTTTGCTAAACGTGCGGACAACACCTCAACAGGCACATCTAACCAAATAATAATTCCCGATCGTAAATGCCCCCAATTTTCTGGAGTGACGACAATACCACCCCCCGTTGCAATTAATTTTCGGAGGTATCCCGACAATTCACGTAAGACCTGTGTTTCGAGTTGACGGAAAGCACTCTCCCCTGATTGCTCAAACAATTCTGTAACCGATCGGCCACTAACTTGTTCAATTAGCACATCAGTATCAAAAAATTGATGGCTTAATCGATCGGCTAAAATTGCACCGATCG
>JAYUEU010000176.1:0-8411 GCA_043739065.1 Synechococcales cyanobacterium
GCCCCGATCGCGATCGGGGCTTTTCTTGTAAGAAGTAAATCTCAAATTCAGTCCTAGTTAGAACTAAGCTGCACCACTTCCAGAATTAGAGTCCTCCGGACCATTAATCAAATGAGTTACAGCCTCATTCATTGCACCTGGATTCATGAAGATGATTTTTGAATTAACACTCTTACTCACCGCTTCATTTGATGCCACATAATCTTTCGCAATCAAGTAATGCAACATCGCCTTTGGATCTTCAGAACCCTGTAAAGCATCAGAAATTTGCTTAATTGAATTCACGGTTGCCGTAGTCGCCGTCATGGTCGCTTGACCTTCAGTCTTAGCCGCAATCTGCTTCTCTAAGGAATCGCGTACGGTCTGAGACAGAATAATTTCCTGGACATCGACCCTGATTACTTCCACACCCCAAGAATCAGCAGGCTTCTGCAATTCTAGTTTTAATGCGTCATTAATTACATTCATTGACGACATCGCTTCATTGAGATCCAATTGACCAATCTCATTTCGCATCACACTCAGCACTAAATTCTCCAGCGATGCCTCAAGATCCTCGACCTTGTAGTAGGCCGTATACAAATCCTTAATCTTCCAATACACCACCACATCCACTTGAATCGGCACGGAGTCTTTGGTAATTGCATTTTTTGGATCAA
Source organism: Synechococcales cyanobacterium (assembly GCA_043739065.1). GTDB lineage: Bacteria > Cyanobacteriota > Cyanobacteriia > Leptolyngbyales > Leptolyngbyaceae > JAAFJU01. The sequence continues at coordinate 660 of JAYUEU010000176.1, forward strand.
TATCCAGCAATTGCTGGCGGATCGTATCGACCACAACACTATCCATCAACGGGACAACAAAATTAAGCCCAGGCTGCAACGTGCGTTGATATTCTCCCATTCGCTGAACTAAGCCCTGATCGCCTTCTTCGATAATGCGAACCGATCCGATTAAATACCCCGCAATCATGAGGGTAACGGCACCCAAAATGGACTCAATCATAATGCTGTCCTAATAATGAAACTGGCTGTGAGCCTAAAGATTAATGCTGACGACAGCTCTAGTGTAGTCGCTCTCCTTAAAACTGACACGACACAATTTAAGAAAACTCTCTCACGATTACGGTCATCATCACCCTGATTACCGTCGCTCGTTCCAAGCATTGCCAATCCCTTTAATAATTCCTTGACCCACCAGTCCAATTCCACGCCCTACGACTTCCGTCAATACATAAATTACGCCTGTCCCAAGCAATGCGAATACCGATCGCAGCCTAGGTGAAACGGCATCTCGTGTTTCTAGGACTAACGTAAGGACTAAAGGCAACCCAGACAACGCGTCCAATTCTCGCTGACGAGGCGCATAAATCATCGTCTCTCCAATCCCATTTTCAGCCAAATAAAGCAAACGATATTGGCTCTCAAAAATATCCTTTGGCGTATCAATCCAGCGATCGCGACGATAACGCCAGGATAAATCATTACGAAACTGCATCAATTCTCGACTCGATGCATATTGAATTTTGAAATATCGCCCCTTCACCCACTCCACATCACTAAATTGATTTAACAACGGCTGAATCACAGCATTAGCCAACCGCAGCACCGTGTTCTCTAGCAATAACAACGCCCGATCGTCTGCTTGAGGCGTTCCTACACCATAGGGCTGATTATCCAAACTCAGCGGCATTCCCCATAACCCATAAGCTATCCAATCGGCCACCAATGGAATACACTCCAATAGAACATTTACCCTAGCCGCAGATTGCTGCACTCCATTTGCTACTGATGACTCTGATGGGGGTTCCGATTCGTAGCGGAAAAACTGAATCACGACAAGGTCCCATACCGTTTGCAGAATCACTGGAATTCGATCGTGCAAAGCCGCCAGCCCAACCTCCCGTAGTTGTCCAACTTCTGCCTGTAATGCTATTGCGATCGTCGTTAAAAGCGCCACTTGCATTTCTATTGTCAACACGTCGATTTCTAAAGCGATCGGCCCTAAATTATCTAACCTAGAAATGGGGGAAATTCTGGCGACTTCTAGCTTCAAAAACAACCGATCGAACAGTTCCCTCAGCACCCTCTCAATATCAGTTCCAATCTCAAATTGGTAATTGGAATTTGACGATCGAATTAAAGACGATCCTGAACTCCGATTCAACACACTTGACCCATTAGACAGATTGGGAGGATTTGACCGAAAAGATGGCTTCACCAGACGATCGTCTCGCTGGATTTGGCTTGTGATTGGGGTGCGAGATGGCATCATTTTCGGCGAAATCTTTTTCTGGAACATCATTCCCGATGACATTATTTTCTCTGTCATCCACCTCGCCATCTGAATTTCCCGAATCTGCCCCTGCAAAAGCCATCGAGCCGGACGATTGAGCCGTTGAGTCCGAAGCTGAACATCTAATTGGGCTAGTTTCCGATCGTACAATGCAAACCGTCCGTCCATCTGTCCGTCGAGCCTTCTATCAAGCCGTCCCGTACTAGCCAATCGACCCAACGCCGCAGCTGGACTCACCACAACCCGAGATGGCTTCATGGCTCCTTCTATAGGACGTAATGTCTGCAACAATTCCAGTAAACTCTCAGGCCGATCGCCCGTCCACCAGTAACCATCTGCACCTAACAACCTAGAAGTACTGTTCGATGCGGGTAGTGCTCCTAAAACCACTATTTGAGCCTCAGTCGCCACGACAGCAATCGCCGCCACAATAGGGACAAGCTGATCCAAATTTAAATTTGTGGACCCAAGCAAAACTAACTCTGCCGCATCAGGAGTCGATCGCAGCGCATCCAACCGGACTAATCCCAGCTCTAATGCCTCACATTCCGCCACAATCTGCCAGATAACAGAATTTTGCAGCAAAAAACTCAGAGTCCACCGTCGCGACTCATCTGGCTCAATCAACACACAACGAATTGGGGATCGAACCAGCGATCGGCGCGACTCAAACTGGCTCATAACTCAAACTGACTCATAGCATGGTGTTCCCGCAGATTCTGACATTAAGGCTTCTAAGATTAAGGCGTGCTAGATGGAATTGGAGCAACGGGCGGTTCCGATCGTACTGGTGGGAGAGGAGCAGGTTCGGGCGCACTGGTGGGAGAAGCCTCAGGAGGCAACGGCTCTGGATCACGCTGTAGCTCTGGATTTCGCCTTGGTTCAATCGTCTCAGCCGCTCGGGAACGACGAATGGCAGCGCGCTCTGATGACCATTGGGAAATAGACGACTGGGCCTCGCGGTATACCGAATTACTGCTGACTGCCGAGGCTGTATCGATCGCCTGACTCAAGTTGCCCTGCGCGGCCAATGCTGCGGCTCGTTCCATCGTTGCCCGATCGACAATGGCCTGAAGCTCGTCACCCCAGTCGCCAATCGATCGTTGGGCATCACCATAGAGCGCACGACTAGATCCAATTTTTCGAGCAGTCTGAATCGCCTGACTTAACTGACCCGAAGCGGCCTGAGACTTGGCCAAACGTAAAATAGGTTGATCTTCAATGATCTGTGCCTGAGCAATCCAAGCATTCTTTTGACGTTGAGCGTCCGCATACAGTGCTCGTTCCTTCCCGATCGTTTGCATTAATGTCGCAGCCGCATTCAATTTCTCGATCGTCCCCAACTTTGCCAGCTTCTCACCTTGCTCAATCAACGGTGCATCTTCCAGACGCTCGACAGACTTCCGCCACTGAGCCACAAACGTCTGACCCATAATTCGACTAGGGCGTTTAGGTCCGATTTGTTGGGCTTGAGCGATCGCACTTTCTATCAGAGGCAAGGTCCCGAAATTTGCCGTAGCCCGTGCCGTTTCAAGCCGTACCACATCGTCGCTGCGTTGATCCAATTTCGGTCTCAAGGCCGCTGCATCTTTCCCAAATCGACTATCAATAGGAATCTGAGCCAAAAGCTGATTGGCAAACACCAAGCGCCCCATCTGTTGCAATAAGGGCACTCTAAAATCAAGGACACCTTGATCCAACACATCATAAGCTTGGGCCAATTGAACAAACTGATTCTGTTCCGGAGTGAGGGCAATATTCGACGGAATTGAAGTAATTAGCGTATTGGCGAGGGCTGAATTTTTCTTTTGCAGCAATTGAACGATCGCTAGATCAAACACTTGATTGCGCCATTGATCGACATTTTTCAAGGCCGTCTGCCATACAAACGTCTTGCGGTTGATTGGATCCGTTAAGGCGATCGCACGACCTAAGTCTTCTGGCTTATTCGACCTAGCAAATTGCTGGGCTTGCTTAAACACGACTCCTGCAGCTTTCTCAGCATCAAACTGGTGCCGAATGTCCGTAATTCGCTTTTGCCAAGACGAATCCGAAATAGTCGCAAGCTTAGCCAGATACCCAGACGCTTCATCCCAATTTTGATTTTTTAAAGCGAGTTGAATCTTGTCATAGAGTTTTTGACCCAGCTTTCGAGCTTCTTGCCATCCAGCAATCTCCTCGCGAGTGTCGTTATAAATAGGGCTATTTTGAGGAATCTGCTGAGCTAAGGCGATCGCTCCATCCAAATCCTGTTTATCTAACCGATCGCGGGCTGCCACCATCAACTGATCCGACCATACCGCCAAGGACTGAGACGCTTGACCATAAAGCGGATTCAGCTTGTCCCAACCTTTAACTAATTTAATCCCCTTCAAAATCTCATTCACATTTCCCGACTGGGATGCGACCTGCAAACAATAGAGTTGCTGATTATCTGGCGACCAAGACGAAATCTTTTCACAATCCGCCACAGGAGGCACCTTAGACAACCACCACACCGCCGCCGAGCCAGTGCCCACGGTCAATGCAATAATTCCTGTCAAAATGAAAGTCCAACGTCGCCGGACAATATAAGGATACACACGATCGCAAACCGCCTTAGACTGTCGCTGCAACAATGCTCCGGTCCATAGAATCCCACGTCCTGCACCCCGCGCTGCCCCCATGCCAATACCTGACAATCGAGCCTTCATGGATATTTTTCGACGCGCTCTTGCTTTTGGTCGTTTTCGAGCCTTCCGTCGATCGCGTCTTAAGCGGGAAACAGGCAAAGTCGCAATTTCAGATTCTTCAGATTCCATCTGGACACCTGAAAAATCATCTTCAACGTCATCTTCCGGCATAACGCCAAACTGCTCAGAGCTAACGATCGCGTCCGATGTTGGCTCATCTAATGAATCGCGGTACGCTTGAATTTGAGCCGATCGAATCGCTTCCAATCGAATCGCTTCTAACCGAGTCTCTCGTTCTAATCGAGCTTCTTCCAATCGTCGCAATCGGGGCGGCTGGATGGTAGTGGAAAACTCACGATCGTCCACCACCTCATCAACCCGATTGGGAGCCACAGCAGCGTCAAGAGCATCAGCCGAGATAAGGGGATCGAATCGCTTTTTAGACGAAAAAATACGATTAAAAAGAGAGCGGGAAGGTTTGCTGACCATGATTCATTGACTCATTCACAGGGGCGATAAACGGGACTGAACTGTGGCCGGGGAACGCAGAAAAATCGAGTTGATGCCCATTGAAACATGGATTTTCTATTCTGAACGATCGCAATTTCAGATCCACGTTTTCACTAATTTTATCCCTTAGGGTTCAATAGACTTTTCCAACATAATGCAGACCGATGGATACATTTTTAGGACTGGTTTGCAGCTTTGATTTACACTTTTACTTGTAGTCTCGGGACTTGTAGTTTCGATCTTCCATTGGCTTAGAAATCCGCTGGCACTTGGCGATGGCCATAAAAATCGATGCGATACTCGGTGATTTTGATCCCCGTTTCGGCTTCTATTTTTTGCAAAATCTCCATGGGGATCTCAACATGTACATCCACAATTTGTTGCGTATCCAGACAATTAACATGGCTATGGGCTTCACTGACATTGCCATACAGCCGACCATCTGCTCGATCGATGCATTCAATAATGCCCTGATCTGACAGCGCCTCTAAATTCTGATAGACGGATGTATGGCCGATTTCCTTGCCCTGTTGATTTAATCGGTCGTAAATCGATCGCGCAGACAAATGTTCTTGGTCAGTCCACAGTAGTTCCAATATGTACCGCCGTTGACGACTCAAACGCATTCCAAGCATCTGACATCGACTCACCGCATCCTCTAGCGATCGAATGGCAGATGATTTTGCTGGTGATGTTATGGAGGACGTTATGGGCAGCAGGGGTTCCATAGGACGGGCGAGATTTTGGACGTTAGTAGGATAAGGAGATGTCACGATTTAAAAGTTAAAAGCAAAATCTCTAAAACTAGATTAGTTCAAAGATTCTATGAGAGGCGTTGGCTATGTTCTATCATAATTCAAGTCGAACTCGCTACCAGTTTGTCCTAGGAAACGATTTCTAAAGTTGATGGAACAGGCAAACAGAACCCGATCGTGTGATTGGACAAGGATTCGTCTTCATGGGAATCCCTAAGATTTCTAGACGTTTTAAATTCACAAAAGATCCTAAATCAGCAATTCCTGCTAAATCCAATGGCGTATTACTGAGCGTCAACACCTGCAATCCCATCAGTCCGACGATCGGTCGCACCGTCTGCACCAACGACGAATCCAAACGCAACTCTACTAAAAATTGTAAATTGGTTAATGGACTCAAATCCTCAACCAAAGTCCGACTTGCATTTACCTTTGTCAACTCGCCCAAACTCGCAAGGGGCGTAATATCTTTCACAGGATTCCCAGCGATCGACACCTCTCCTAGCTTATTCATACCGAGCAGCGGCGAAATATCTTCTACTCGCGAATCCTCAATCACAACGCGTCGCAATTCAACCAATCCCTTTAGTGGTGACAAGTCCTTGACCCGGCTGCCACGAATGACGATCGATTTCAATTTAGTCAACTTTGCGATCGGTCCTAAGTCAACAATTATATTCTGGCTCAACACCAGCCCTTCTAATTGGCCCAAGTCCCCCACTGGAGATAGATCATAAATTCCGGCTCCGGTCAAATCCAACACCTTCAATTTCGCCAAATTCGACACCAATCGATCGCAATCCTTTGTGCCCGCCACTCGCGTCAAGGCATCGACCGTCCGACGCCGATCCTCGTCTAGTGCGCCATAGCCCAAACACCATTTGCCAAACGGATGATTCACGGCTTTAATAGTGGCTTTCGAGGCTTTAGATGGTTTTGCCGTCGGCGATTTAGCTGATGACCTAATTAAGATACTCCGATCGGATGGATTCGCCTGACTGATTTCACCAAGCCCAAACACTAATCCTGTTACTGCGACCCAACTCAAAAGTATCTTCATCCCAAAAGCCTTAAAAACACTCCTTAAAGTACTCGAAAAATCTAGTCCCGATCGATCGCCTCAAATAATCCCACCAAAACAACATTGGAAAGCAGCAGGCCTTCCGGTTCAGAAAGCCGCACCCAACCTGACTCCATTATCACTAATTCCGAGGTCACAAAAGGCTGCAACGCGACGATCGCCTCATCCACCAACGCAGTCCCAAATCGATCGATCAGTAGCCCAAGCTCAATTCCCTTCACCAAACGTAACCCCATCATCACCCGCTCCAGAAAAATCTCCCGTTCTCGCGCCTCAGAATTTTTCTCCTCGATTTTATGATCCTGATTATCTTTCTTCTTCTCTTTCTCTCCCACCCAATCAAAATACTTCGCTCTCGTCCTAGCCCGTCCCAGTCTCACTCCATCCACAAAACTCGTCGCCCCCATTCCAAATCCATAAAACGGCAACCCTGACCAATACACACGATTGTGCCGACATTCAAACTCAGGCGATCGGGCATAACTCGATACCTCATAGCGCCCAAATCCCACCGCACTCAACCGCTCTGCTGTCATCCGATACATTTCTACAACCTCTTCTTCAAGGGGCACATTCAGACCGCTTCGATCGTTCAGCTTCCCAAAAACTGTCCCCGGCTCAATCGTCAAGTCATACACCGACAAATGAGTTGAACCCGCTTCGATCGCAAACTCCAATGACTCCAACCACATCAATAACGTCTGTCCCGGCAACCCCGACATCAAATCTAAACTCCAATTTCCCGACCTCAACAACTCCACACTCCGCCATACATCCTCCACCCGATGCGATCGGCCACAGGCTTCCAACAATTCATCCTGGAACGCCTGAACCCCTAAACTAAATCGATTTACCCCCGCCGATTTCCACGATTCTAAGCGAGGCAAATCAAACGTTCCCGGATCCACCTCCATCGAAATCTCAATTCCCGATTCAAATCCAAACCGCTGCTCTAACGTCATCAAAATCTGACAAATCTGATCCGGAGACAACAACGACGGCGTTCCCCCACCAAAAAAAACACTGCTCAACCCTTGACCTTTGGGGGCTTCTAGCTCGATCTCCCGAATCAACCACGCCACATATTCCGCCATCATTCCCGACGACTCACCTACCAACCGATCGCCCACCACCGAAATCGGGAAATCACAATAAAAGCATCGCCGACGACAAAATGGCACATGCACATAAGCGGCTCTCGGAGGCTGCATCTCCCATAACACATCCATCCCATCACCATCC
>JAYUEU010000177.1:0-10333 GCA_043739065.1 Synechococcales cyanobacterium
GATCCATTAATTACCGCATTTTCAACCGCATCATCCACCGCAACAATGCCCATTACCTATGAGGCATTAATTCATAAATTCAAACTCCGAGAATCCTCAGCAGCCTTAGGTTCACTGGTCGGCACCAATTTCAATAATGATGGCACAGCACTCTATGAAGCGATGGCCGCATTATTCGTTTCGCAATTGCTAGGGTATGAACTTAGTGTTCTACAACAGATTACTGTGATGTTAACTTCTATCGTTGCATCAGTTGGGGCGGCTGGTATTCCAGAAGCAGGTCTTGTAACGATGACGTTAGTGTTCTCGTCTGTTGGATTACCGACTGAATATATTGCCTTATTAATCACCGTGGATTGGTTCCTCGATCGTGCCCGCACCGCCATTAATGTTATGGGTGATATGACGGTAAGCTGTCTTCTCGATGGAAAATCAAAGGAATCTGATTTGTATAGTATGAATGATGAAAAATTAGAATGATTGGGTTTAGTTTAGCTAGATTGAATTAGAGATAGATCGGCTAAGTGCCGCATTAACCGCCGCTTGCTGATCTCGTCTTGTGAGCCATTGGTGATAAGTCTTGGTATGAACTGTCACCGAATGGCCCATCATTTTCGCCGCTACCGTATCAGGCAATCCCACATGAATGGTTCGTACGGCCCAAGCATGACGCAAATCGTAGGGTGAAAAGGGTATGTTATATCGCCGAAATTGAGCTGTAACTCGCTGGCCGACTGTTTGCAATGTAGTAGTTTCAAGACTGGTATTCACATCCGGCAATAGGGGCGATCGTAGTTCAAACTGATCAACCCATTCGGGATGAAACGCCCAAACTTCATGACTTCCCGTTTTCGTCGTAGATAGCACTTGTACCTGGTTTTCACCTTTCAATAAATCACCATAATCACAGAAAAATACTTCATGATTTCGCAATCCAAACGCGGCCATCACCCCATAAACATATTTCCATTTAGGATTTGGGATTTGGTTCCAATGATGCAGAATTTGATCATCCGTTGGTAATTCGCGCGTTTTTTTTAACCGATCGAGTCCTTGATTTCCTGCATATTTCCCTTTCAAATCATTCGCGATTTCCAATTGCATAAATGTTGCAAACGCGACCAACGCAATTACTCCAATTTGGCGACTACGAGATTGCGGATCAATAGATTGTAATGTTTTACCAATCGCTTCAGACAATGAAAACGATGGATTTTCAAGGACGATCGCTTCTAGTTTCCGCAGATAAGGTTCATAGGCACCACGCCAACTCGTTCTAGCTGAGGCAGGTTTTTGGGTGCGGTGAGTGGCAGCGAAGAATTCCTTTTCAAAGGCATCAATTTGCTGAGATAGTTCAAGATTAGTCAGGCGTTTTCCATCGATCGCATGGTCATAATCTCGCCATTCAAACGAATTTTGCATCAACTTCAGGGCCAATACTTTAGCTTCTTGCTCTGCTTGCTTGAGTCCGGCAGTTGTGGCAGGAATCCCCAGGCTGAGGCGCTGTTGAGTCGGTCGCAGTCGATCGCTTCCAGGACGGGGGGGAAGAGTCGATCGTAAGGCTAACCGATTTCCACGGCGCTCAAGTTGAACACCAAGCTGAGCGACTTTCAAGCGTTGGTTGATTTGAATAATTTTGAGATCGAGGGCAGCAAAGTCAGACATTGAAATTAGGTGTAATAGAATAGAAATTTTAATGAGAGTTTTATTTTAGCGATCGGGATGAATATTTATAATTCACACTTATAATTCATTTAACACATTAACGCTTCTCACAGGTATTACGATGAACGTCCGCCATTATTCGATCGCAGCTATTCTTTGTCTTGCAGGCTGCACCAATAAGATAGAGATACCTCCGAGTAGCATTTCAAGCCCTGCGACTGCTGTTGAACCTGTGAATACTGGAATGGATGGTAAGGCGCGATCGAAAGTGGAGAAGCAGTTGGTTTTGGAGAATACTTCCACACCTCAGGCTATGCAGTTGGCCGCAGCTCTCAAAAAAGCAAACGCAAAAGTATACACTGCTTATTGGTGCCCTCATTGTCATGATCAAGGCGAAATGTTTGGTAAAGAGGCATTTGCGATCGTGGCCCCAATTGAATGTGCTGAAGACGGTAAAAAAGCACAGGTGGCTCTATGCAAGAAAGCTGCAAATGCTGCAAACAAAGCTGGAGAAAGTTTTGGGTTTCCAACTTGGGAAATTAAGGGTCAATATTATCCTGGAGTGAAAACATTAGAGGAGTTGTCTGCGATCGTAAAATAAAAGCCTTACTTAACCTCCTTAACCTCACTTAGAAGATCCTTAACAAATTCACCCAAAAGATCTTACATTTTTGCCTTTATAATACAAAATCCGATATGATGCCAGACTAAAACCGTTCTCAAAAACCATCTCCCATGCAATTCATCGACCAAGCTGAAATCCAAGTAATCGCAGGCAACGGCGGAGATGGCATGGTGTCCTTCCGGCGCGAAAAATATGTGCCAACAGGCGGACCCAGCGGCGGCAATGGCGGATGGGGCGGCGATGTCATCCTGCAAGCCAACGAAAATCTCCAGACCCTGCTCGACTTCCGCTATCAGCGCATCATCAAAGGTGAAGACGGAACCAAAGGCGGAATTAAAGATTGCACTGGACCCTCGGGAAACGATCGGATTGTAGAAGTCCCCTGTGGCACCATGATTTTCGATGCGGAAACCGGAGAACTCATCGGCGACTTGACCGAACACGGAGAACTGCTTCCAGTTGCGAAAGGCGGCAAAGGCGGACTCGGGAATGCAGCCTTCCTGACCAACAGCAACCGCGCGCCAGAACGATCACAACCCGGCCAAGAAGGCACCTCACGTCAGCTTCGGCTTGAACTCAAGCTCTTGGCTGAAGTCGGGATCATCGGCTTACCCAACGCTGGAAAATCAACCCTAATTTCCGCCCTGTCATCCGCCCGTCCTAAAGTTGCAGACTATCCCTTCACCACCCTCGTCCCCAACCTAGGCGTAGTTCGTAAGCCCTCCGGTGACGGCACGGTATTTGCAGACATTCCCGGACTCGTGGAAGGCGCACACATGGGCATTGGACTGGGCCACGACTTCTTGCGTCACGTTGAACGGACCCGCGTCTTATTGCATTTAGTAGACATTACCAGCGAAGATCCGATCGGAGCCTACACCACCATTCAGCACGAGTTAACTGCCTATCGTCCTGAACTCGCCGAGCGTCCGCAAATCGTCGCATTTAACAAACTAGATGCGCTAGATCCTGAAGATCCGATCATTGCAGAACTCACAGAACAGCTCGAAGCCGCCAGCCAAAGTCAGGTATTCCTAATTTCCGGCGTAAGTCGATTGGGGTTAGATGTTTTGATGCGTAAGGTCTGGAGCGTTCTGGACTTTGACAATGAGAATGCTTTGGATGACTACGGCATTCCACTCAGCCGATCGAATGCGACCAAATAACTTGTAATCAAATAACTTGAATAGATAACAAGCAAAATTAGTATGATGAACGATCGCAGACGGATTTCAATATACAACTTCACCGCATTGTTGATTCTGTATGTTTTGATAAGTGCGATCGTTCATCTGACCATTGCCAATACCCTTCCAAATTTTCTGGCCTATAGCATTCTAATTTTTCCAATTCATACTATTTTTTGCATTGTCTTTGTCATCGGCAGTATTTCAACATCACCGAACAAAGCGGTTGTGCAGTATTCCCCAAAAGCAATCGGACAGATGTTCATTGCCCAGTCAGCTCTATTACTGATGACCCCGATAGACTGCAAAAACTTGAAGCAGGGAAATTCTTGCCAATCCTTACTAGAATCATTAATACAGTCTAGATTCAGTATTCCTTACAACTACAATTATCTATTTGGAATACTGGTTGTAGTGTATATCCTAGCCACCATTTTCTTTTTCAACCAAACTGAAATTATTAAGCTCCGTCAACCTTTGAAAGAGCTTAAATAAGTTATTTTTTCAATTCATTCCGTTTAGGGTTGAGCAATTTGTGATCGTCCGATAGCTTCATCATTTGGAAACGTCTTTTCCGATCGGAGGCGCGGCCACAGACATAGTTTGCTGATTAAAGGCTTGATAGCTCAGTTTAGAAATTTGCTGAATTAATGAATTAGCACGGTCATCATCGCGAGGACGTTTCACCAACACCGCCGCCACATAACGCCGTCCCATGGCCGTATCCACCAAGCCAACATCCCCCAACATCAAGCCGATCGTCCCGGTTTTGTGGGAAATCGTCGCCCCTTCACCCAACCCTTGTGGCAGCAAACCAGTACTTTCAACCCGTCGCATAATGTCCAGAACTCGATCGCGAGATTTAAACGACATCAACTTGCCTTGACTCAGCAAACTCAACATTATCCCCATATCTTTCGCCGTCGTCGTGTTGGTACCCTGTACGTCTGGCAACTGATTATGAACCATCGTTCCAGTTAGTCCCCAGGATTGAAAACGCTGGTTTAGAGCATCATAACCACCGAGTAAATCAATCAACATATTGGTCGCGGTGTTGTCACTCACGGTGATCATATTCGTCACAGTTTTGATGGCCGAAAACTTACTTCCAACAGGCAGGTACTGCATTTCACCCGATTCAGATGCAACTAGCTCTTTACGCATTACAATCATCTGATCAAGCTGAATTTTCCCTTGATCGACATCTTGAAAAAATGCGATCAAAATCGGCAACTTAATCGTACTCGCCGCTGCCCTGGATTCTTCCGCATTCAAATCGACATAAGCATGACTATCCAAATCCACCAGCATTACACTGGGAGAAAGTTTAGGATTTTGAGTTATTAGGGTTTGAATTTGAGTTTTTAATGATGTAAGTTCTTGACCGAGGGGCAACGGATTAGAATCTCCTCGAACCGCAGCAGGCGCGTCAGCCTCCACATTAGGAGCATTCGCTCCCGCAGTCAGACGGGTAGTAGGATCCCAAATGGACAAAATTGTGCCCGAAATAACGGCCAAACCAACGCCCAAAATCAACAGCCGAACGAGATAAAGCAACGCCGCTTGAGGACGATTACGAGGGCGAGGAATACGAATTGGGTTATCGGGCGGAGAAAAAAGTGCATGTTTACGGGGTGCGCGTTCCCGACGTTTCGATCGTAATTCCTCTAATTTAGAGCGCTGTGGCTTTTTAGGAAATTCGACAACCCGCGTCCCCGATGGTTCAGAACGAGGCGCTGCTTTGGTCGAACGTTTCTTTCCAAATTTCGGCAGGAATCCTAGGAAGCCTTTTGAGGAGGTCTCTTGAGATTTACTACGATTAAGCTGGGCGCGACGATCGGCCACAGATAATTTCGGTGCAATATTGGGCAATGGGTTGGGGATTTGACGAAGTTCTGGGGCAACAAAATCTGGAGCACCATTCTGGGTTTGCGAAGAACGACGAGGCTTACGTGATTGGCCTGACGAAAACTTAAATGATGATCCACCTGATTTCTTCATTGGTCTACCCATATTGACGTGAGAGAGGCGCGGTCGTCGAACAGAAAAATCGAACAGAAAATTGATAAAAGGAGTTGGCAAAAAAAGAATTAGCCCAGTAACAGGGATTCTATCCTAAAGAAAATTTTTTACGACGGGTTATTTTTCGAGTTCATCGTTTCCCATCGATCACACCCAGCTTAAACAAAAAATCTGAGGATTGGTTAATTTGGATCCGACTCAAATTCGATTCCCGTAGAGCTGCCTTTGACCGATTTGCCAGCCTTCTGTTCAGCGTTCTTGCTTGGGTCTGCCTTCTGTTGAATTGCCCATCGCATCTGCCGCAAAATTCCCATTAACATCGTCATCTCATGGGTCGATGGCACTGCCCGATCGAGTAGCAACCGAAACCGCCTCATCCGACTTTCAGCCGTGTGATCGTGGAGATAGCCGATCGTCAGCAACAGCTCTTCTAATCCCAAATAAAACGCGTTGATTAATTGAAATGGAGCCGCGATCGGATCTGGGGGAATCGGCTCGTCCTGAAGCAGATGCTGGTGCAACTCATAACAACAAATCCCTACTGCTTGCGCTAGATTCAGCGATGGATACTCTGGATTAGACGGAATAGTGATCAGCCGCTGTGCATACTTCAGCTCAAAACGTCCGAGTCCATGATCTTCGCGTCCGAAAATGATCGCAGTTTGGAATTGAGAATGTTGACTTGAAGAATTGAGAATTGAAGCGTCGGAATTTAAGGGAAGTAGCCAGGGAACAACCGATCGTAGGGATTCTGCCTGGGTTTCCTCACGGCCCACGGTCGCAGCAATCCGATGACACCCGTCCAGAGCCGAAGCCAAATCTGGCACCACAACTGCCGCATCTAGTATCTCCGCTGCCCGAACTGCCATACGACGCGCATCCTCCGATCGCACATCACACTGCGGATTCACGACGACCAACTGCCGCAATCCCATATTCTTCATCACTCGTGCCACCGATCCGAGATTCCGATCTCCCGCTGGCTCAACCAGTACAATACGAACAGACTCTAATCCCACAGCACTAATCCCATCAAGTCTCACCACTCCAGCGTAAAATTCACAGCCTAAAGTCCTCGATTCAACATTCCGAATTCTCCACTATGCCCCGTCAACGCAAAAAATCTGATTTCCCTACCAAAACCTGTGCCGTTTGTGGATTTCCCTTCACTTGGCGCAAAAAATGGGAAAAGTGCTGGGATGAGGTGAAGTACTGCTCCGATCGTTGCCGAAATCGACGATCGGAGGTCAACTAACGAAACTAACAACAGAGTTAGCGGCGACTAAGATATCAGCCATTAAGACTTCTTCCAGTTTGGCTTCACCACTTGACGGGCACGGGCGATCGCCAAGCAATCATCGGGGAGATGTTCCACGATCGTGGAACCTGCCGCAGTCGTCACATCATTGCCGATCGTCAACGGTGCAACTAGGGAATTATTGGCCCCAATTTTGCTCCGATCGCCAATGGTCGTGCGATGTTTGGCCTGTCCGTCGTAATTGGCCGTGATGGTTCCCGCCCCGATATTTACCTGAGTGCCTAAGGTTGCATCACCGAGATACGTCAAGTGGGCTGCATTTGTGCCGGATCCAATTTGAGCATTTTTCAGTTCTACAAAGTTGCCAACCCGACAATTTTCGCCCACCACTGTCGTCGATCGTAAGTGAGCATAAGGTCCAACGGTCGAACCTGAATTGACGGTACTATCGGTAATTACTGAAAACAAAATCGTCGTGTTTTCGCCGATCGTACTATTTTCAATCAAGCTCCCAGGACCAATGCGACTGCCTGCTCCGATGGTGGTGATGCCGCGAAGATGCGTTTGCGGTTCGATGATCGCATGAGGCGCGATCGTTACGGTGTCATCGATCGTCACACTACCCGGATCCACAATTGTCACGCCTTTCAGCAGCCATTCCGTTTTGATCCGGTCTTGCAGCATTGCATAGGCGTCAGCCAATTGTTTACGATCGTTAATGCCCGTAATTTCCGCTTCATCGGGCACATCCATCACCATGACAGGGTTAAGGAAATTCACCGCATCGGTTAAGTAATATTCTTTCTGGTCATTTTCCGCTGTCAACCTTGGCAACACTTGCTCTAGATCGGGCCAACGAAAACAATAAATACCCGCATTGACTCGACGATTTTCCCGTTGTTCTGGCGTGCAATCGCGGTCTTCAATAATTTCAGTTAGGTAGCCCTTTTCATCGCAAAACACGCGTCCGTAGCCCTTAGGATTGGTCAATTGGGCAGTAAGAATGGTGGCGGAATTGCCATTTTCTTGATGAACTTTGAGCAGTTTTTCTAAGGTACTCGGACGGATCAGGGGCGCGTCGCCATTCAGAATAATCAAGTCGCCCGTAAAGCCTGCCAACGCTGGAAGCAACTGCTGTGCTGCATGTCCTGTCCCAAGCTGCGTCGTCTGTTCAACAAATTCAAGGCTACGATCGGCCAACACCTGACGTACCGTATCCGCCTGATAGCCAACAATCACGATTTGTCGCTCGGGTTTCAGCCCCTGAGCCGTATCCAGAACCCGCTCTATCAATGTCTTCTGCCCCAAGGTATGGACGACCTTTGGAAGCGTAGATTTCATCCTTGTGCCTTTTCCGGCTGCCAAAATTGCGATCGCGACCATAATCGATTCTTCACCCAATACCATCATCGGCAGTATACCGCGCCGATCGAATTGATCTGCGTTAGTCCCATGACTAAGAAGCAACCCGTTGTTCTGGCGGCTTCACATAACGATCGAACCAAATATCACAGTTTTTTTTTTTAATTTCAGTACCATAAATAAATTCTATAAAAGACTTCATCAACACTGGATTTCGCCAGTTCCGATCGGCTTCTTCCTGCATGATCTCAATGGATTCTTGAGGCGTAAAGCACTTTTTATAGGGTCGTTCACTGGACAGCGCATCGTAGATATCAAGGAGCTGAAACACCTGAGCTAGATAAGGAATATCGTTGCCCGTCCGTCCGTCAGGATAGCCAGATCCATCCCAACGCTCGTGGTGATGGCGAATAATTGGCGTGACACCGCGCATGGTCCGCAATGGCTGACATATAGATTCGCCGATCGTCACATGGGTTTTCATAATCGAAAATTCTTCAGGCGTAAATTTTCCTGGCTTTAGTAAAATGGCATCTGGAATCCCGACTTTACCAATGTCGTGTAAATAGCCACCCCACATCAAATCCCGAATATCATTGCGATATAAGCCCAAAAACTCACCAAACGCTTTGCCCTGATTCACCAATCGTTGGCAGTGATCGCCCGTGTTTGGATCGCGACTTTCCACCGTGCGGGCGATCGAAAATAAGACTTTCTCGGCATGATCTAGATCTTGATTCAGCTGTTTCTGGCGAACAAGAGATTTGACTCGGGCCGACATCTCAAGTTGGTCAAAAGGCTTTATCAAAAAGTCATCGCCGCCTGCCTCAATCCCCCGAAGCCGAGCGTGCCGATCGTCTAATGCTGTAACAAACACAACCGGAATCAAGCGTGTTTGCTCATCGGCCTTGAGGCGACGGCAGACTTCATAGCCATCCATCCCCGGCATCATCACATCCAACAAAATTAAATCTGGATATTCAGCTAGGACAATATCAATCGCCGCTGGACCATTTTCCGCTTCCAACACAGTATAGCCCTCCAGCGCAAGGAGGTCAGATGCAACCATGCGACTAAATGTATGGTCGTCCACCACTAATACTTTTGCAGAGTTTAGATCAAAGTTATCCACAGTAACCAACGCCTATCCTTGACGGACGATCGGGGAAGATGGATTAGCAGTCCAGTTCCATTGTACGAAGTATAGGCAGTTATCGAATGCGATCGCTCAGGTGTTATACGTAATTCAGATAATTTTATTAGAAAGCTTAAATACTATAAAGCTATCTAAGCATTGAATAAGCCATTACTCAATGGTCTCATTAATTGGGAAACGATCGATCAATTGAACCGCACGCACCGCATTATCCTTCAGCGTTCGTGAGGCATGGGGAACATAGGGAATTTGCGACAAAATATCCAACGTCCGACGCATCATTCTGACAATATCACCTTCATCCATGCTCGTATTGGCCGCCAGCTCGGTCCATTCGGTTTCCAAAGCCCACTGTTCCACAATGCTCACTAGGTCTTCTTCAAGCCACAGGGGAATCATCACGTCTTGACGGCGCTGACGTTGGAAAAGCTGACGGCGCAAAGGACGCAGGGTTTCAACAACTTCAATGACGGTTTCGGACAGCGCATACCGACTCCAACTGTCTGGGCGTGCCGTTTCTGTGACTAATGCCGCACAAACAGCCGCTAAATGGTGCGGATCGAGATCATCCAGTTCACCAGACATCACTGCCAGCCCCAACCATAATTCGTTGTCCCCTCGAATCGACGCGATCGCTTGTCCAAGTTCTGTCGGCTGCAACCCATCCAGTGCCCCAAATTCTTGCAACAGCTCAACTAAGGCCAAGAAGTCGTTCCAATGTCGCTGGCTCTGACGGCCCATTTGAGAGGTGACGGTGGCTAAATCTCCTTCAAGCAGTTCAATCCGACGCTGAGCCTTAACAATTTTGGCCCGATCGCCCCATTTGTGAACCGGGTGATTGTCAATTTTGGCCTGGACGCCTTGCATCCGTTGAAGCTGGGCATAGACTTCGGGCGGCAAAGTTTCAGCGGTGTCGTAATCGAGTTGGGGAATTTTGCTGGCGAGTAATGCAGAAACATCATCGCCTCGACGGGACTGGCCAGGGCGCGGCATCAAGTCATCGGGAATAGGAAGCCGATCGATCGCCTCTAGACGAGGAATATCAGGACGCAATTGAA
>JAYUEU010000178.1:0-20001 GCA_043739065.1 Synechococcales cyanobacterium
CGAGACGAGCAATTTGACCAGGAATTCCTACGGTGGAAATGGTGATGGATCGTTGACCAATGCCGATGTCTTGATTCATCGATCGGACCGATTCCAGCACGGTTTCAGTATTTAGCAACGGCTCCCCCATGCCCATAAACACAACATTGCTAACTCGCTCTTGGAAGTCGGCTTGAACGGTCAAAATTTGATCGACAATCTCATGACGTTCTAGATTGCGCTTAAATCCTCCTTTTCCGGTCGCACAAAAATCACAGGCCATAGCACAGCCGACTTGCGATGAGACACATACGGTTAAGCGTTCTAGTTTTTGGCTGCCAGGTCGATAGGATGGAATACCTACGGCTTCGATAATTTGACCATCTACCATTTCAAGCAAAAATTTTACGGTCCCGTCCTTCGATGGCGCTCGAAAGGCAATGCGCGATCGGCCAATGTTGATATCCGCTACTGTTTCTCGCCATGCCTTGGGAAACACGGACACTTCCGACAACGATCGAATGCCCCGCTGATAAATCCACTGGTGCAATTGCTTGCCACGATAGGCAGGTTGTCCTTGAGCTTGCATCCAATTTGTCAATTCAGCGACATCAGCACCAACAAGTGGGGCAACCGAGGGAGTTAAAGGCGTGGCAGGGAGCAAAGATTGGGCGTTCATGAATGGAGGCGCAGGAAATCAAGAGTGGTTTTATATTCTAGCGGGTCAATGGCGATCGCGGAAATTCGACTCGATCGGAAGAAGCAAAATCATCCAAATAATCTATGAGTTTAGAGCCTAAATTAGAAATCAGGGTTTGGCTAAGAGACCGATGGAGAATTCCCTAATTTACCTTCGGCGCAATTTATGGAAATCATGGTCGCAAGATTACTATATTTTTCTTAACTTATTATATTCGTGATGGGAAATAAAATTCCATATCGATTACTCATTTCTAAAATTAAGACAATTATCATTAGAAAAATGAGTATTACGATCGCGATAGTTTGTGATGAGACAATTGAATTAGTTCAACAACAAGCCCTAATTATTATTCACTCTTAACCTTGATCCTAAACTCAAAACATTGTGGGCTCAAATATTCAAGTCCGACAGATAATATTGAATTAACAAAGCATTCAACCGATCGGTACAGCGGTACGGCGATATTTGAATCGGAATGAATCAGGGAGTTGTTTTGTGTTGAAATTGCCCATCGGATCTGAGCCGATCGATTGGGATGATTAGTGCGGTATTGTATAGGGCAGTTGGACGGTGATTTGGGATAATTCTATGATTTCGCAATTGTTCGCATTTGTATTTACGTCACCAGGTCCGATCGCATTGGAACTTGGGCCAGTACGAATGCATTGGTATGGCATCTTGATTGGAAGTGCGCTGCTTATAGGGGTCAATTTGTCCACTTGGTTAGCTAAACGCCGAAAGATGGATCCGGATATCATCGCGGATCTTGCTTTTGCATTGGTGTTAGGAGCATTACCAGCGGCCAGAATTTATTACGTGCTATTCCAATGGAACGACTATGTAGGCCATCCAGAAAAGATGATTGCAATTTGGGAAGGTGGGATTGCAATTCATGGTGCGATTTTGGGTGGAATGTTAGCAGGATGGATCTTTGCACGGTGGAAGCAAGTTTCATTCTGGGTGTTAGCGGACATTGTAGTACCATCGCTGATTTTAGGGCAGGCGATCGGGCGTTGGGGTAATTTTTTCAATTCAGAAGCCTATGGTGCACCGACAGAGTTGCCTTGGAAATTATTGATTCCACCCGATCGTCGAATGCCAGGATTTGAATCTGTTGCGTATTATCATCCGACTTTTTTATATGAGTCATTGTGGAATTTGGGTGTATTTGGATTAGTGATGGTTTTGGTATTGAAATTTGGCCAGCGGTTGAAGCCGGGAATGCTGTTTTGTTTTTATACGATCGCCTATGGTTGTGGACGGTTTTGGATTGAGGGATTGCGGACGGATAGTTTAATGGCAGGACCATTGAAGATGGCGCAGTTGGTAAGTTTGATGGGAATTGTTTTTGGGGCGGTGGGCCTTTGGTGGTTCTCAAAAAGGGAAAACTCCCAAAGAGTAAACCTTCGAGAGAAGTAAGTCAGGGTGCATATCTATGATTCTATTCTTCTTCCTTGATTGAAAAAATATGGTAGTTCCTAAGATCTATATCGTTGGTGTGGGACCGGGCGACCCTGATTTGTTGACGGTGAAGGCCGATCGATTGATTCGGTGTGCAGATATTATTTTGTATACAGATTCGTTGATTCCGCCAGAATTTTTGGCGATCGCAAGACCTACAGCAACTCTGATCACGACGGCTGACAAGAATTTAGAGGAAATATTGGCGTTGATGACGGCTTCGGCGAGATTGGGATTAAATGTGGTGCGATTACATGATGGTGATCCTTGTTTGTATGGTGCCATTCAAGAACAAATGTCGAGATTGTTGGCGGCGGGTTTGGATTTTGAAATTGTGCCGGGGGTGAGTGCTTACCAATTGGCGGCGGCGAGGCTGAGAGTAGAACTGACGATGCCGGAGCAAGTTCAGACTATTATTCTGTCGCGTATAAGTGGTCGAACCCTTGTACCAGATGATGAGGAGCTTTCGAGTTTGGCGGCACACCGATCGAGTCTTTGTTTATATTTAAGTGCTAAACATATTTCACAAGTTGAATCAAAACTACTATTGCACTATCCGCCTGAAACCCCTGTAGCTATTTGCTTTCGTTTGGGTTGGAAAGATGAAAAAATTGTATTAGTAGCACTTTCGGAATTGAGAATAAAAAATGAAGAATTGGGACTAGTTCGATCGACGCTTTATGTGATTAGTCCAGCGTTGATGGCAAATACGGTCCCCAAGGAATTTGGGTATGCGGGGCGATCGGAGTTTGTATGTGAGACAGGTCGATCGCAGTTGTATGGTTCTGGGGATGATAATTGATTTGAGCCGATCGATTGTTCAAACCATTATGATTGAAATAATTACCAAATTCTGCGCATACTCAATATAAATTCGGGAATCACTGCACTACAATCGATTGCATCTAGCGATTTTAGTATTTCGACTTCTTGTGTCGATCGATAAATCTCAACATGTTTATTTTTCGGATTAATCTGAGGACTAATCGCATTCAGGGATATCGACTGTTACTTCCAGCCTCAAATGAGGAAAAGTAAGACAACCGATCGTAAATGCCCTATGAAAATTCTCCACATCATCCCCTCCGTTTCTCTGGTCTATGGTGGTCCCAGCCAAATGGTTGTCGGCTTATGCAGTGCCCTCGCGACTCTCGGCCATGACGTGACGATTATGACCACCAATAGCAATGGCGATCGGGGCCAAGCGGCCTTAGACGTACCACTCGGTATTCCGATCCAGCAAGATGGCTACAAAATTCTATACTTCGACTGCGCACCGTTCAAACGTTATAAATTTTCGATTCAACTCTTTCAATGGCTATGGCATCATGCAAACGACTACGACATCGCCCACATCCACGCGCTGTTCTCTCCCGTCAGCTCGATCTCGGCCACGATCGCTCGCACCAAAAAACTCCCCTACGTCCTACGTCCCCTTGGAACTCTTGATCCGGCAGACTTAGCCAAAAAATATCTGGCAAAACAAATCTACGCCCAACTCCTAGAAAAAGCTAATCTTGCGGGAGCCGGAGCCGTCCACTTTACCAGTGATCAAGAGGCCAAAATATCGGAGCGATTTGGCACAACCACAACTGACTGGGTGATCCCATTAGGCGTACAGCTTCCCGAACCCAACCAATCTCCCGAATCCCTACGATCGCACTACAACATTTCGCCCGATCGGACGATCGTCCTTTACATGTCGCGCATTGAACCTAAAAAAGGATTTGATTTACTGACTCCAGCCCTCGCAAAACTGGTTCAAGACACCGATTTTCACTTCATTTTAGCAGGCGCAAATCCTCAAGATCCTGACTATGTTGATCAAATTCAAACCCAAGTTAAAAATGCGATCGGTAGCGATCGGTTAACCTGTACTGGATTTGTATCTGGCTCATTAAAACGTGATCTACTAGTATTAGCGGATCTATTTGTACTCCCGTCCTATTATGAAAATTTTGGTATTGCCGTTGCTGAAGCCATGAGTGCTTGCGTTCCGGTTGTTATTTCCGATCAAGTTCATATTCATTCAGACATTACAAAATCTGATTCAGGTTGGGTTTGTCAATGCACTATTGAAAGTTTAACTCAAAGTTTGAAAACTGCATTAAACAGCAATCACGATATCCGACAAACTAAAGGTCAAAACGCTGCCCACTTTGCTAACACAACCTATAGCTGGCCCGCGATCGCACCTGAAGTAATTATTAAATACAAAACATTAGTTGACTGATTGCGGTAAACTATGAAAAATTTGAAATTTGTACGATCGCTATGTCAAGTCTCCCCACTTATCGCCCAAAACAACTGTCTCTCGGGCCGTTAGAGCGGGAAATCTTAAACATCGTTTGGGATCTTCATACCGTCGCTGTCAAAGACGTTCATCAGCGCATCCTTTCAGATCCAAACCGCGAACTTGCCTACACCAGCGTGACCACGGTCCTCAAACGTCTCACGGAAAAAGGCTGGCTGGCTTGTGAATCTCAAGGCAAAATCCACCATTGGCAAGCCCGCATCACGCGAGAACAGGCTAATGCACTGAATGCTTACAATCAACTCAATCAATTTCTCAACATCAGCAATCCAGATTTAGTCGCAGCCTTTGCCGACAACCTCGACCAAACTAGTCTAGACAAACTTGATGCGATCGCCCAACGCCTTAAAGATCTTCGCGCTGCCCGAGGAGAGTAAATCATGCACGGTTCCTTGCTCATTCTAGCCCTCACCAGCGCCATCCTCCTTCGAATATTGTGGCGATCGCAGCCCACTTCAAGCTGGAACCAACGATGGATTGGGACGATGTTTACCTTTGCATTGCCGCCGTCATTATTGATTACTAGCGCGATCGCTTTGCTCTGGATGGGACCGCACGGTATGGGAATTAGCACATTTGAAGGTTGGGCAACCTATGGAACGGGCATTGTTTTTCTGATTGCGGCGGCCACTATTGCCTACATCCAAGCCACCCAAGCCACCCAAGAAATCAAACAACTTCGCCAATATCCATCCATCAACCTACCCCAAACGGAGGCTCGTCTATTACCAATCGCATTACCGTTTATTGCACAGGTTGGATTCTGGAATCCTGAAATCATTGTCAGTCAAGGCATTTTAGAGTCATTAACCACTGAACAATTTGATGCGGTCTTAGCCCACGAACAAGCCCATGCAACTTACCATGACACCTTCTGGTTTTTTGGTTTTGGCTGTTTGCGACGGTTAACCTTTTGGCTTCCCAATAGCGAAAGTCTCTGGCAAGAATTACTTCTTTTGCGAGAACTCCGGGCCGATCGAATCGCTGCCCAAACTACTGATCCATTAGTCCTCGCTGAGGCGTTGCTTACCTTAGTCCGATCGCCTATGGTCCAGTCTGATTGGAGCGCAACATTACATCCACAGAATCTAGACGATCGTTTTGCTGAACGGATTGATGCCATTTTAGGTGCAACTCCCCTCGCCCCTATTCCCGGCTGGAAAATGAGTGCAATAGTCGTTGCGGGACTCTTACCGTTGTTGATCATTCCGTTTCACCATAGCTAATACTCAATCATTTACTAAGCTTCAACGTTGGTTGAAGACACTACCCGTGAAACCGCATCCATCGCTTCTTGGAGAACTTCGCTTCCAGCACCAATTACACTTCCTTTTTCTGACAAAATGCGTTTCCACGATCGGTTATTCTGCTGGCCCTTAAACAATTGATGCATGTGGCGCGTGATGGAGTGCAGTTTGTTGCCATTTGCTGCGTGCCGATCGGCGTATTCAAACATTGCTTCCACAACTTCATGACGGGATTTCACAGAGCTATTGTCGCCATAAAATAACCGATCGGCTTCTGAAAACAAATAGGGATCATCGTAGGCTGCGCGACCAATCATTACTGCATTCACCCGATCGAGTTGTTCGAGAGATTGTTCTAATGTGAGAAATCCACCATTAATTTCAATAAATAGGTTTGGAAAATCTTGTTTTAATTGATAAACATCTTCATAGCGCAATGGCGGAACTTCGCGGTTTTCCTTAGGGCTGAGTCCTTGGAGCCAAGCTTTACGGGCATGAACATTAAATCGATCGCACCCTGCCGCCGCCACAGTACTCACAAATTTCGTCAAATCCTCATAGGCATCTTGATCATCTACGCCAATGCGATGTTTGACAGAAACAGGAATTTGAGTCGCATTTTTCATAGCATTAATACAATCTGCTACCCGATCGGGGTCAAACATCAAACAAGCCCCAAAATTACCGCTTTGGACCCGACTACTAGGACAGCCAACATTTAGATTGATCTCGTCATAACCAAAGTCCTCTGCCAGCTTTGCACAGTGGGCTAAATCAACGGGTTCGTCGCCACCAACTTGAAGGACGATCGGGTTTTCGAGTTCAGAGAATCCAAGTAAGCGATCGAGATCGCCATGTTTGATTGCTTGGCTGGTGACCATTTCGGTGTAGAGCAATGTATGGCGCGTGATTTGGCGCATGAAATAGCGATAGTGACGATCGGTGCGATCCATCATTGGCGCAATACTAAGCGGGTAATTCGGTAGCATGGTGAGAATTGAGAATTTGCTGTTTCTCCAATTATATTAATTAATCTGCGGGGATACTCATGGACCTAATGCTATTCGTCGTTTTTCATGATTTTAATCTGTAAAATTCAGCGTGGAGTGGGTTCGATCGATAGAAACAAGAAAATATTGGTTGTCATAATTTATTGAGGGATTTTAGAGATAGGCGATCGCAAAGCTGGCGATCGCGTTAAAATGTAAAGTGCAGGCTCAACAGTTTGACCGCTATGAATTAGGCTTTACTTCAGAAATTTCAGACCGCCTATCAGGATTTAGATCTTTTTCCCTTGATCGAGCTAAAGATGATCGAGAATCTCGGGTGGAGTATAGTCGGGAAGTTTTGGTACGGCTGAAGCAAGAGGTTGAAGTGAGAGGTTGAAGCAGGGAAACAGGATAGTAAGGTCGTATTTGCGGGGCATCGGGGCTGGGAGTCCACATTGCTCAAGGAGTTTTCGGTGGACGTGTAACCCCAGTATTTTACAGTGTCCTTTTCGATCGCGGATTTGGTGGGGCAATCAGCGGTATCGCATACCAATATTTTATATGCCATGGGTGTGATGCTATTGAGCTAGTGCAACAGACTTGAGATTAATTAAAATTGCAGTCATGGGGTTAGCCCTCAGAACGCACGATCGTCATCCAACATCATTTTGGATAAACGGTAGCTTAGATTGTTGTTATATCAAGACACAAAAATATCAAGACACAAAAAAGACCTCGACATCACGACGCAATACACAATAAACTAAGTATTCTGAATCACAATTTCATCGTAAATTGCACTAGCCAGCAAAATTTCTTTGAAATAGTTGAAATAAAATACTTATTTACTCCATGACGTGTTTGGTGAGGTTCTCCAGTGGTGGTTAAGCAGTCAGTCGCAACCCAACGAGCAACAGGGGCATTCGCGCTTCTCGATAGCTTGAAACAGCACGGTGTAAAGCATATTTTTGGCTACCCCGGCGGGGCAATTTTGCCAATTTATGATGAATTGTACAAGTTTGAAGAACGAGGCGAACTAGAGCATTTTCTAGTGAGACACGAGCAAGGTGCCGCCCACGCTGCCGATGGCTATGCCCGAGCGACGGGTGAAGTAGGCGTATGCTTTGCCACCTCTGGACCTGGCGCCACTAATCTAGTCACGGGGATCGCTACAGCCCACATGGACTCGATTCCCCTGTTGGTGATCACAGGCCAAGTTCCACGGGCTATGATCGGGACCGATGGATTCCAAGAAACAGATATTTGGGGAATCACCCTGCCGATCGTCAAGCATTCCTACGTTGTGCGTGATCCCCACGACATGGCCCGCATCATTGCTGAAGCCTTTCATTTATGCAGCACAGGTCGTCCTGGTCCAGTATTAGTCGATATTCCAAAGGATGTGGGCGCAGAAGAATGTGACTATATGCCTGTGAAACCGGGTGACGTGAAACTCTTGGGCTATAGACCTACGATCGATGTAGATTCCCACCTTTGTACGCAGGCATTAGACTTAATCCGTGAAGCCCACAAACCGCTCTTGTATGTTGGCGGGGGAAGTATTGCGGCCCATGCTCATGAGGAAGTTTTACAATTAGCGGAACGGTTTTCGCTTCCTGTGACCACGACCTTAATGGGGCTAGGTGCGTTTGATGAGCATCATCCGTTATCCGTCGGGATGTTGGGGATGCATGGAACGGCCTATGCTAACTATGGTGTGACGCAATGTGATTTGTTGATTGCAGTAGGGGCTAGATTTGACGATCGGGTAACAGGTCGTTTGTCGGGATTTGCGCCCGATGCAAAAATTATTCATGTGGATATTGACCCAGCAGAAATCGCTAAAATCCGTCGCCCAGATGTCGCAATTGTGGGAGATGTGAAGCACGTTCTTCAGGAAATGTTGGCTCAATCGAAAGATGACACGATTAATCCTGATCAAACTCAAGCATGGCTCCATCAGATTGACATTTGGAAAGAGGATTATCCGATGGTCGCTCCTCATTACGACGATCAGCTCTCTCCTCAGGAAGTCATTGTCGAAGTTGGCTCTCAGGCTCCCAATGCCTACTACACCACAGATGTCGGGCAGCATCAAATGTGGGCCGCTCAGTTTTTGAAAAATGGTCCGCGCCGTTGGATTTCCAGTGCAGGGCTAGGAACTATGGGCTTTGGGATTCCAGCAGCCATGGGAGCTAAGACAGCGGTTGGCGATGCTGAACAGGTCATTTGTATCAGTGGGGATGCCAGTGTTCAGATGAATATTCAGGAACTTGGAACCCTGAAACAGTATGGCATTGCCGTCAAAACTATTGTGATTAACAACGGCTGGCAAGGCATGGTTCGGCAGTGGCAGGAGCGCTTTTATGGACAGCGATATTCTTCATCCCGAATGGAGCCATCGATGCCGGATTTGGTGAAACTGGCCGAGGCTTATGGGGTTAAGGGAATGCGGGTGACGGAGCCAAGTCAATTGAAAGCGGCGATCGCGGAAATGTTGGCCCATGATGGTCCAGTGTTGATGGATGTCCAGGTCCGTAAGAATGAAAACTGTTATCCCATGGTCGCTCCGGGTAAGAGTAATGATGAAATGTTAGGGTTGCCTGAACCGAAATCTCGATAATCCTGACTTAAGAGAGATCCTAATACTTGCTGCGATCGGAATTATTACCGAATTTCAGTTGAGCATTAGGATTTCTTTGTAGCACCTTATATTAATTCTCTTAAACAGATCCCAATGTGGATATATAAAGTATGACTAAGCGATTTCATACCTCAGCGACCAAGTTTTTGATTGGTTACAAAGCGGTAAGTGCGATTCTTTTGTTTTGCTTCACTCTAGTTCTACTGTTCACTTGGCGGCGATATGAAATATTGTCGGATTATGCAGACGAAGCCCATGGACGAGCGGTGACGATGATCTTGTCACGGGCGTTAAATACTCAGCCGAATACTTTGAAATTTGGCACGATCGCAACCTTTTTATATGGAATGCTGGCAGGTGTTGAGGCCGTTGGGTTATGGCTTCATAAAACTTGGGCAGAAGGGTTGGTATTAATTACGGTGGCGCTAAGTTTGCCGATCGAAGTCTTTGAGTTAGCGCATCATATGACCGGAATTAAATGGATGATTTTTGTGATTAATATTGTGATTTTTTGGTATGTATTAAAGCAATTCAGAGCCAATATTGCAAAGCATGATTAATGTTGAGATAGCTTCTCTAAAAGGATGTCAAGCTGGGTTTGTTGCGATCGTAGCAAACTCAAAATATCACCGATTTCTTCTTGTTTAAGCAAAGTAATAATGTCATGAAGTAGTTCAATTTCGAGTTCAGCTTTTAGGTTGATTTCATAGTCGTGATTTGTAGTCTGACGATCGATGATGGATTGACGATTTTGGCTCATCATAATGATGGGCGCAGTGTAGGCGGCTTGGAACGATAAGGCAAGATTAAGCAAAATGAATGGATAGGGATCCCAATGCTGAATGAATGCCGTCAGATTTAGAATGATCCAAAACGTTAATAAACTAGATTGAATCATCACAAATCGCCAAGACCCAACGATCGCCGAAATCTTATCCGCTAACTGATCGCCTTTAGTTGGCGTTGAGGTTTGGATGTTTTGAGCAGGATTTCGATCGCGCAAACTCAGAATCAGTTGGTATTCGGATTCTGAGATATTTAGATTTGACATGCGTTGGGGGCGATCGTTGGTCATTGAAGATTTCTTCCTATTCAGAAGCTGTAGCTTTGGCCGTAGTTTTCTTCTTTGTCGTCGTTTTAGTGGTCGCCGTTTTTTTAGCTGCTACTTTTTCCACAGGTTCATCAGCAATGTCTACCGTTACTGTTTCTTTTTTAGCGGTTGTCTTTTTAGCTGCGGTTTTAGTCGTTGTCTTTTTGGCGGTTGTCTTCTTAGCAGTCGTTGTCGCTGCCTTTCGTCCGCCTTTTTTGGCCGTCGCAGCTTTTGCATTCAAAGCCTCGATCGCCATCTCCATAGTCAACGTCTCCAAGGTTTGC
This sequence comes from Synechococcales cyanobacterium, assembly GCA_043739065.1. Lineage (GTDB taxonomy): Bacteria > Cyanobacteriota > Cyanobacteriia > Leptolyngbyales > Leptolyngbyaceae > JAAFJU01. Next base: position 10,712 of record JAYUEU010000178.1, read on the forward strand.
CCTTCTGGAAGCGACGCATTCACCTTACCGTGTTTGATATAGGTGCCATAGGGCCCCTCATAGAGATTCACGGGTTCCTCGTCTTCAGGATGCGGACCCATTTCGCGCAAGGGAGTAACCGATCGTTTTCCGCGCACTGCCTTGGGTTGAGCCAACAGTTCAAGGGCACGTTCCAAGGTAATGGTGACAGGCTCATCATCCCCTTTGAGCGATCGATAATCCTTGCCAACTTTGCCTTGATCATGAACAACATACGGTCCAAAACGTCCTAAACTCGCCTGAACTTTACATCCTGATTCCGGATGCATTCCTAGGGTGCGGGGAAGAGTTAGTAGCCCGATCGCTTGCTCAAGGGTAATGTTTTCGGGAGTTGTACCTTTAGGTAGGGACGATCGCTTGGGTTTGACTTTGCTATCTTCAGCCATTTCGCCAAGTTGAACGTAGGGACCATAGTTGCCATTTAGGACAAAAATTGCCTCGCCTGTTTCAGGATGAAGCCCAAGTTTATCTGGACCTTCAAGCTTTTGACGCAGCAGCAATTCAACTTGCTCAGGGTCTAGGTCCGCAGGGGTTAATCCCTTTGGAATATTGGCTTTGATGGTTTCGCCTTCGCGATCGATTTCTAGATATGCACCATATTTTCCAATTCGGATTTTGGCATCTAGATTTTCCAGTTCCACGGTCTTGGCGGCGATCGGATCAATGTCGCTTTCTCGCACTTTGACCTGGGTTTCAAGGCCCAAGTCGCCCAGATAAAAATTCTTTAGGTAAGGTAGCCATTCCACTTCACCTGTCGAAATTTCATCTAGCGTGCGCTCCATTTTCGACGTGAATCCCGTGTCCACTAAATCGGGAAAATGGTTTTCCAGCAACGTCGTGACGGCAAAAGCGGTAAACGTTGGCACAAGAGCATTGCCCATGGCCTGAACGTAACCGCGATCGATGATGGTGCCAATAATGCTGGCGTAGGTACTCGGGCGACCAATGCCTTCGCTTTCCAAGGTTTTAACCAACGAGGCTTCGGTAAAGCGAGCAGGCGGCTGGGTTTCGTGACCGATGGCATCCAAATTCGCACAAATTGGATGATCGCCGCTCGCCATGGTTGGCAGAATCACTTCTTGGTTATCGATCGCAGCATCGGGATCATCTGATCCTTCAACATAGGCGCGGAAAAAGCCCGGAAAATCAATCCGTTTGCCGGAAGCCCGGAAGCCCGCATCTTCAACTTGAATTTGGACGGCAATTTGAGTCTGACGCGCATCCGCCATTTGAGTCGCGACGGTGCGTTTCCAAATCAAATCATAAAGCTGAAATTCACGCCCTGAAAGTCCCGTTTGTTGAGGGGTTCGGAAGGTGCTGCCTGCTGGACGGATGGCTTCGTGGGCTTCCTGTGCGCCCTTGGCTTTGGTGGTGAACTGACGCGGTTGAGGACTGAGGTAGTCGGCTCCATACATCGAATCGACACATTCACGGGCTGCTACGATCGCCTGTTGGGACAAATGTACGGAGTCAGTCCGCATGTAGGTGATGTAGCCATTTTCGTACAGACTTTGGGCCGTGCGCATCGTGTCTCGTGCCGACAGACCAATTTTACGGTTAGATTCCTGTTGCAGTGTAGACGTTGTGAATGGGGGCGAGGGTTTGCGGGTGACGGGGCGTTCTTCGACATCCGTGACGGTCCAAGCTTTACCGTCGAGTCGTGCTTGCAATGCCCGCGCTTCTTCTTCATTCAGCAGAACAACTCTGCGTCCGGCGATTACTTGACCCGTATTTTCATCAAAATCAGCACCAGTCGCGAGTTTCTGCCCTCCAAGAGTCATCATTTTCGCGTCAAATTCTACGGCTTTTGCTGATTTCCCTTTCCCATTTGTCACACTCAACAACGCTTTCAGATCCCAATAGGATCCCCGTTTGAACGCTTGCCGATCGCGCTCACGACGCACCAAAACCTTAACGGCTACCGACTGCACCCGACCCGCTGAGAGTCCATAGGCAATTTTTTTCCACAACAAAGGTGACAGCGTGTACCCCACCAACCGATCGAGAATTCGACGGGTTTCTTGGGCGCGCACAACCTTTTCATCGACATCCCGACAATCTGCAATAGCTGCTTGAATCGCTTCTTGAGTAATCTCATGAAACACCATGCGCTTAACGGGCACTTTGGGGTTCAAGACTTTCAGCAAATGCCAAGAAATACTCTCGCCTTCACGATCTTCGTCCGTCGCTAGAAGCAGTTCGTCGGCATCTTTCAATGCATCCTTCAGCATCTTAACGACTTTTTTCTTGTCGTCAGGAATCAAATAAATTGGATCAAAATCGCCGTAAACATCGACTCCAAGTTCCCGCACTCGTTTGTTAGTAATCTCCTTGGGAACGTCGGATGTAGACTGTGGCAGGTCGCGAATATGTCCCATGGAAGCTTCTACCCGATACCCTTCTGGAAGGTAGTTTCGGATAGTTTTTGCTTTGGTGGGTGACTCAACAATGACAAGAGTGGACATGAAGGTCTAGCGGGGAAAGGTTGGGTGGACAGGTGAACGAATGTAGTCTTGATGGTGTCTCTGGCGGAAGAAATACCGATCTAATTCTGCGTTGTCTCTTAACTTTGTACCTTATATAGACCGATGCTGCATTCATTAAAATCTTAAGTCGATCGTCTGAAGCTGACATGCCTTTGACCTTTTCATACGATCGGTCGATTTGTCAAATCAAGTTTTTTCATCGCTTTTAACTCTACTGTCTATTTTTCCTGACCAAATTCGGGTTCGCCCCACTTTTTACACCAATATTCGCACCAATGTCGGAAGTCATCGCCTCGATGTTCAAAACTACGATATTGGTCAAAACTGGCACAGGCTGGGGACAATAAGACTTGCATGGTTCCAGCCTCTTGCATGAGTTGTTGCGCGAGTTGGCCCGATCGTTTCACCGCATTTTCCATGGTTTCAACAATTTCGTACTGGGTGTAACCGATCGAATCTAACCTAGCTGCAAAGGGTTTCGCCGCGACTCCAATCAGTAAAACAGCCGCAGTTTTAGCCTTAATCATCTCTAACCATTCGCGATCGTCGCCTTCCTTAGGTTCACCCCCTGCGATTAGGATTGCGGGCGCTTTTACCGATTTCAAGCCCACAACGGCAGCATCGTAATTGGTCGCCTTACTATCATTAATAAAATCGATTCCGGCCCAAGTCAAAATGTATTCCAACCGATGTTCGACCCCACCAAAGTTTCCGATCGCCCGCGCAATGTTCTCATTAGTGATCCCCGACAATTTTGCGGCAGCCACGGCCATTAAGAGATTTTGAAGATTATGGCTTCCAGGCATTTTTAGTAGATTTGCAGGCATAACCATTTCGCCCTGAAATACAATATTTCCGTCTTCAATCCAAATCCCCATAGCGAGATCGCCAATTAGATCTTCTCTTCCTGTAACACTGGTCCAGCAAGCATTTGAATGGATAGGGAATGCCTGTGAACGACCTATTTCTTGCAGTCTGGGATCGTCACCATTAAAGATTTGTAGCTGCGATCTTGCGAGTAATCTGGCTTTCATTTCAAAGTAGTTTGACATTGTTTTATGACGTGCCAAATGATCGGGCGTGAAGGTCGTCCAGATTCCAATGTGTGGGACCAGAGTCGGGGCACTTTCGATTTGATAACTACTGAGTTCGGCGATCGCAAAATCGATCAGTTGTCCTTGATTGTTGAAGGGACGATTTTGCAAAGCAACTTCACAAGCGGCATAGCCAATATTTCCAAACGCAGGTGCATGGTATCCGCTTTCAGCAAAAATAGCGGCGGTAAGAGCAGTTGTTGTTGTTTTACCGTTGGTTCCAGTGATAGCGATCCAGGGAATGTTCATCAAGTTACGCCATGCAAGTTCCATTTCGCCGATCGTGACGATTCCCAGACTTCTAGCTTTTACCAGACTTGCGACATCCCACGGCACCCCCGGACTGACGACAATTAAGTCTGGCTTCGAGGTTTTGGGGTCAAAATTATCACCCAAGACAACGGTAATGCCATCGGCTTCGAGTTCGGCGGCTTGGGATTGTAGTAGAGGGCTGGTGCTACGATCGCTGAGGGTCACATCCCAGGCTTGAGATTTTAAGAGTTTTGCGGCGGAGTTCCCCGATTTGCCCAGTCCAATCACTACTGCTTTTGCCATGCCGATCGATCGCGTTAAAACACGTCCATAACTGAATTGTCTGTGATTTTACTTTATTTGTGGAGCGATATTTAGCGATATTTATAGATTAGAAAATCATTCTCTATTCATTGCCAGCGATCATCAAATTTTAAGATTATGTAGATTAAATATGTACATTAAACATATTCAGATGAATTGCTGGATATGTTTTAAGAGAGTTAATGATTTTGGTAAACGCAGAAATTTATAGATTCTTATGCCAACAGCGTTCTAATATATCTTGTGACGGATGGACTGGATTAGAACTATGCTGCGACTGACTGAGATTAAATTGCCGTTGGATCATGCTGAAGAGGAACTCCGATCGGCGATTTTGAAGCGGTTGCAAATTGGCGACAGCGATCTTCTGCGAGTCGAGATTTTTAAACGCAGCTATGATGCCCGAAAAAAGGGAAATATTGTGCTGGTTTATGTGGTGGATGTGGATGTGAAAAACGATCGGAGCCTTCTAAAACGATTTAAGAAAAATCCACATATTTCAGAAACACCGGATATGAATTATCGGCCTGTCATTAAGAATCAAAATGACACTAATAGTAGTCTTGACCGTAATGGTATAGACGATCGGCCCATTGTTATCGGTATGGGTCCCTGTGGCATTTTTGCGGCATTATTATTAGCTCAAATGGGATTGCGACCTATTGTGCTGGAACGGGGAAAATCGGTGCGCGATCGGAGTGTGGATACCTTTGGCTTTTGGGTGAAAGGACGATTGAATCCGGAGTCAAATGCGCAGTATGGGGAAGGTGGCGCGGGGACATTTTCCGATGGAAAACTCTATAGTCGAGTCGGAGATCCGCAACACTATGGACGCAAAGTATTAACTGAACTCGTGAATGCCGGAGCATCTGCGGAAATTTTGTATGTAAATAAACCGCATATCGGAACCTATCGCCTCGTAAAAATTGTTCAACAGATGCGGGAGAAAATTGTTCAATTAGGGGGAGAAGTTCGGTTTGAATCAAGAGTTGTAGATATTGCGATCGATCGAGATTCATTAGATCGAGACTTATTAGAATCTGGACAAATACGTGGGGTTCATTTGGCAAATGGTGAGTTTTTGCCGTCAAAACATGTGGTGTTAGCAGTCGGACATAGTGCGCGGGACACGTTTGAAATGTTGTTCGATCGTGGCGTTTATATTGAAGCAAAACCATTTTCAATCGGGTTTCGAGTTGAACATCCTCAGGGATTGATTGATGAATGTCGATTTGGTGAACAAGCAGGTCACGAGTTGCTCGGAGCCGCCGATTATAAATTAGTTCATCATTGTTCAAATGGCCGAGCGGTCTATAGTTTTTGTATGTGTCCGGGTGGAAAAGTGGTTGCTGCTGCCTCTGAACCCGGACGGCTAGTGACCAATGGGATGAGCGAATATGCCCGAAATGAATCCAACGCCAACAGTGCGATCGTGGTTGGCATCACGCCAGAGGATTATCCTGGAAATCCGTTAGCCGGAGTTGCATTACAACGAGATTTAGAAGCAAGGGCATTTGAGCTAGGCGGCGGAAATTACAATGCTCCGGGCCAATTGATTGGGGACTTTCTAGCGGGACAAGCTTCGACAGCACTAGGATCCGTCATACCGTCATATACACCGGGAGTTCGGCTGTGTGATTTGGGAACAAGTTTGCCAGATTTTGCAATTAAAGCATTAAAAGAAGCGATTCCGGCTTTTGAAAAACAGATTCGCGGATTTGCTATGAATGATGCAATATTGACGGCTGTTGAAACCCGCACCTCGTCGCCGATTCGGATTAAGCGAAATGATTCGTTTCAGAGTTTGAATACTATGGGACTATTTCCAGCGGGTGAGGGCGCGGGTTATGCAGGTGGAATTCTATCCGCCGGAATTGATGGTATTCGAGTGGCCGAAGCGGTTGCATTGAGTATGGTGCGCGGGTAGGATTCCTCGGTTTCAGTAACTCTTCAATAAACCAATCTGTACAACTTGCAAAATCATACATAGTCGTCCAACATGTCACATGAAAGACATTTGTATTCGGTGGATTCACCATCACGTTACGTTGCCTAACAGATGAAATCTAAAGCAAATCGGAGTTCTACAGACCCTTTAAGGTAAAGTTATCGGCTCTTCAAATTTAGAATGACTTTAACTCTATTCTAGCGATCGATCCCTACCTGAAGAAACAATGAATTTTTCCTAGCTAAGATTCTTTACATATCGGTCTTTTGAGTTTGGAATACCTATCTCAAGACAGATAAGAGGTGAGTTTTTGTGTGGACTAAAGTAGGATTGTAATGTGCACTCCTATTTTGTGCCTGATTGCGGTATCAAGTCTTGAATCTATTAGTGGAAACCTTTTGAGTTTGATTTGATGTGACTACGCTACAGCCACAGTTTGTATCCCCCCACCTTTCGTTGCATAGTGGATCCGATCGTCAACAGTTGCCCTTGACGGGTGGAACCTGCTGGACGGTTGGGCGCGGCGAAGAAAATGATTTTATATTGGGCGATCGGTGGATCTCTCGGAACCACGCGATGCTTCAAAGCATGGAAACAGGCGAGGTATATCTGATTGACTTGGGCAGTCGCAATGGATCCTTTGTCAATGGCCGTCGCGTAACCGTGCCTGTGACCTTGAGAAGCGGGGATCATCTCACCTTTGGGCAGACTGAACTCGATTTTTATGCGCCACCACAACGGTCCTATCGACCCTCTTCCGATGCAGAAATGCGAGATTTCACCGCAACAGCCGCGTTACATGTACGTTGTTTGATTTCAGTATTGGTGGTAGACATTCGGGATTTTACGGTGCTGACTCGGCAGTTAGATGAACAGGTGTTGTCAGAGATGATTGGGACGTGGTTTCGCCGATCGGGTGAAATTATCCGTAAATATGGAAGCTGGGTTGATAAATATATTGGGGATGCCGTTATGGCGGTGTGGATCCATGGGAGCAATGTGGTCGGACCAGAGGAAATGGTACCTGTGTTTGAGGCGGTCCGTGAAATTTATCAGATGACCCAACAGGTTTCCGCTCAGTTCCCGGTCCCATTTCCCTTGCGGATTGGCTCTGGAGTGAACACCGGGTTTGCGATGGTGGGTAATACCGGAAGTGACGATCGGCCTGACTATACTGCCCTGGGTGATACGGTGAATGCGGCGTTTCGTCTGGAATCCGCGACCAAGCAACTAGGCTGTGATCTGGCGATCGGGGAACTAACCTACCGATCGTTAGCCCTAACCAACGACTGCGATCCTTTTCAGTTGCACAGCGTGGAGCTTAAGGGATATGAGGTTCCAACGCTGACTCATGCCTGTTTATTTGGTGAATTGGGCACTTTTCTGACTCATCAGGATGCGGAGAACTGACGAATTGAGGACATCCAGGATTAAAAGAAAGTTTCTTCTTGCAACGATGTACGCTCAGGGCCGATGATAGTTGGTAGATTTAATGCTGTGTTTTGTGTCTCATTGTGTTTGGGAGGACTGATTTTATGAAGCGTTTAGTTCGATGGTTTTCGGCGATCAGTATTGCGATTGTCTGCATGGGCCTACTCGCCTACAGCCAGCCTGCAATGGCAGCGATGGATGGGGAAAAAGAGTCCATGCGAAATACAGTTGCAGATAAGATGTCTACGGACTACGGTAAAAAGCTAGATTTGAACAATACGAATCTTCGTTACTTCCGGGTGTTGCAAGGCGTATATCCAACGTTAGCGGGGTTAATCGTCAAAAATTCTCCCTATGACAAGGTGGAAGATGTGCTGAAGATTCCTGGCTTGACGGAAGCGCAAATTGCGACTCTGACACTTCACATGGACGAATTCACCGTGACTGATGTTGAAGAATCGCTGACCGCAGGGGCCGATCGGATTAATAATGGCGCATATCGGTAGAACGATCCTATCCCTAATCCTTGAGTAAAGAACGGGGTTCGGGAATGGAAAATTTTTGATTTGAGTCTAAGCACTCTCTGGGGAACTCGGTTTTGAGTGACGGGGAGTGCTTTGCTTTTGGGGCTTTTAATTAGTTTTTAGGATGACCTTCTGATGGTGGATGCTCGCAGATTTGACAATAAATTTGATGTGATTGTGGTGGGCGCGGGCGCGGCGGGCTTATACAGTGCGCTCTGTTTACCAGGACATCTGCGGGTGGGATTGATTAGTAAGGATAAATTGTCACGATCGGCGAGTGGTTGGGCACAGGGTGGGATTGCTGCGGTGGTGGATCCGCAGGATTCGACGGAGTTACATTTAATCGATACGTTGCGGGCAGGCGCAGGGTTATGTGATGAGGCGGCGGTTCGTTTTTTAGTGGAGACGGCTCCTGCATGTATTGAGCATTTGATTGCCTTGGGTGTGGCCTTCGATCGGACTCCCGAAAACACCATTGCCTTGACCTTAGAAGCGGCTCATTCCCGTCGTCGAGTGCTTCATGCGGCAGATACGACAGGACGAGCTGTGGTTACGACCCTGACTGAGCATGTGCTGGACCGATCGAATATTGAGATTTTGTCGCCGGGATTTGTGTTGGATTTGTGGATGATAGACGGCGAGTGTGAGGGGGTACGGTTGTTGTTTGATGGGGTGATTGAGAATGTCCGATCGGGGGCGGTGGTGTTGGCGACAGGGGGCGGGGGGCAGGTTTTTTCGCAAACCACCAATCCTCGGGTGAGTACGGGAGACGGGGTCGCGATTGCCCATCGATCGGGCGCAATAGTACGGGATTTAGAGTTTGTTCAGTTTCATCCGACGGCGTTGACAGTGGCGGGGGCGCCTCGTTTTTTAATTAGTGAAGCGGTTAGGGGCGAAGGGGCACATTTGGTCGATTCATCCGGGAGGCGGTTTGTGTTTGACGATCATCCATCGGGAGAATTGGCTCCCCGTGATGTCGTGAGCCGATCGATTTTTCGACATATGCAAAAAACAGGTGCAAAATCGGTCGGGTTGGATTTGCGGGTAATCGATCGCGATCGGGTGCTCTATCGATTTCCAAACATTGTGCAGGTCTGCAAGGATTGGGGAATTGATGTATTTGAGCAGCCTATTCCCGTGGGTCCAGCGGCCCATTACTGGATGGGTGGGGTAACGTGTGATGCTTTAAATC
>JAYUEU010000179.1:0-7732 GCA_043739065.1 Synechococcales cyanobacterium
CCTTTGGTTTGGCCATGACTAATCCCATTGTGTGGATCGCCCATCCAGCGGTGATTTCCTTTCTGCAAGCCGTCGTGCTCATTGCTTCGGTGTTGGCCATGGTTGTGTTGACCCAGAAAATTGGGCGGCAATCATTTTGGAAGTTGTTACCTCAACATTTGGCGGGGATTGCGATCGCCCTTTTAATGGGAAGAGTAATTGTTGGGTGGTGAGCACAGTAATACAAGCCACTGTAGTCCTCTCACCTACTACCCATTCTCATTTGCCGGCTGTACTTCGATCGTTCCCCTAAACATATTCATGCCGCAGATAAACTGATATTTACCCGGTTTATCGGGTGTAAATTCGATCGCAGTCGTTCGATCGAGGGGCAAAGATCTCGCGATTCTAAATTCCGGTAAGCGCACTTCTTCTAAACAACTACTAGGATCTTTACGATCGAAGTTTAGCCGCACGGGTTGCCCCATTTGGACGACAACATAACTCGGTTCATAGCCTCCATCAACGACAATGGTAACGGTCTGAACACCCTTCTGATTCGCCACTTTGAGAGATTTCGGTTTACTCAAGAGAAACCACCATAACTCTAATCCGATCAGACTCAACCCGCCAATGGTGACTAAGATTTTGTTCGATAGTGGTTGTTCAATTCGCTGAAATTCTTTTGTTTGAATTGTGGTATCAGATTGGTTATGCTCGCGCAGACTTTGGGCAATGGCCCCGCTAGGAGTTAAACCGATTAGTAGGCCGATTATTGTGATAATTACTGACTTGCTCACCATCCAAATACCTCCGAACCGATCGCTCCTGAAATTACACCGATCAAAAATCCAAAGCCGACTAATGTCATTAGAAATATCTTATGGTTAAGCATCTTTGCCTGTTGATTAGTTAAGTGTTTTAGGTTGAAAATTCCGCAATCGCAACGCATTTGTGACAACAGAAACTGAACTAAAGGCCATTGCACCCCCTGCAATCATCGGACTGAGCAACCAACCGAAGAAAGGAAACAAAATCCCTGCCGCGATCGGAATTCCTGCAATGTTATAGATAAATGCAAAGAACAGATTTTGGCGAATGTTTTGCATCGTAGCGCGAGAAAGTTGAATCGCTGTAATGACACCTTGCAAATCCCCAGAAATCAGAGTGATATCACTAGCGGCGATCGCAACATCAGTCCCCGTTCCGATCGCAATCCCGACATCGGCCTGAGCTAGAGCCGGAGCATCATTAATGCCATCTCCCACCATGGCGACAATTTTCCCTGAGGCTTGCAGTTCGCTAATCGTACTCGCTTTCTGTTCGGGACGCACCTCCGCCAATACTTTAGTGATGCCGACTTGACGTGCGATGACTTCAGCAGTTGGGCGATTGTCGCCAGTCAACATCACCACTTCTAATCCCAGTTTTTGTAATGCCCGAACGGTATCAGCAGAGGAAGGTTTGAGCGCATCGGTAATTCCCATTAGCCCCTGCACCATGTCATCGACAGCAATCCAAATTACCGTTTTACCTAAATGCTCTAATGCGTCTTTTTGTCTCTCTAATGCCTGAGTATCCAGCCCTAATTCATTCATCCATCGCTGAGTTCCCACTCGAACAAATCGATCCGCGACCTGCCCTTGTACACCGCTGCCGGCGATCGCTTCAAACTCGCTAATATCGTTTATTTGCACTTGTTGCGATCGGGCGTATTGCACTACGGCTTCAGCCAACGGATGTTCGGAATTTTGTTCGACAGATGCGGCTAGCTGTAATAGTTTGAGTTCATTACTATGAGCAGTTTCATCGATCGTTATAAAGTCAGTAACAGTAGGTTTGCCTTGGGTTAATGTTCCAGTTTTGTCGAGAACAATGACCTGCAATTTATGGGCTAATTCTAAGCTATCGGCCCCTTTTATTAGAATGCCATTTTCGGCCCCTTTACCCGTGCCAACGAGGATTGATGTCGGCGTTGCTAATCCTAACGCACAGGGACAGGCAACGATCAATACACCGACAGTGGTCGTCAGGGCTAGCGTGACATTGCCCATGAAATTGTACCAAATGATAAAAGTGAAGATCGCGATCGCAATTACCACGGGGACAAACCAGCCTGTCACTCGATCGGCCAACTTTTGAATCGGCGCTTTGGAGCCTTGAGCTTGCTGTACTAATTTGACAATCTGTGCCAGAAAAGTATCTTTCCCCACTCGCGTTGCACGAAATTTAAAGCTGCCAGTCTTATTAATGGTTGCTCCAATCACCTCATCTCCAGGTTGCTTCTTCGCCACGACACTTTCGCCCGTTACCATTGCTTCATCAACAGTCGAGCTACCTTCAATGACTTCACCATCGACCGGAATTTTTTCACCGGGGCGGACTAATATCAGATCGCCAAGTTGAACTTCTACGATCGGTACTTCTAATTCTTGCCCATTGCGGATGATTCGGGCTGTTTTCGCCTGTAATCCCATCAGTTTGCGAATTGCTTCAGAAGTTTGTCCTCTCGCCCGATTTTCAAATAAGCGTCCGAGTAGAATTAACGTAATTACAACTGCCGCAGTTTCGTAATAGACACTTGCTTCGAGTCCTTGAGCAATCAAAACATGAGGAAAGATCGTCACAAATAGCGAGTAAAAATAGGCAGCACTCGTACCCAAGGCAATCAGAGTATCCATCGTCGAAGCATGATGTTTGAATGCTTTCCAACTGTTGATATAGAAGGATTTGCCACACCAAAATTGTACGGGTGCGGTTAATACTGCTTGGAACCAAGAGTCGTGCAGCCACATCGGAATCCAGGGAATAGACAACCCCGTCATCATCGGGATCGAACCAATTACAAGAATCGCGCTAATAATTCCCGCCGTCCAGACTTTTCGCTGTAAGTCGCGTGACTCTGCTTGCCTGGTTTTTCGTTCGGCATCGTTATCGCCGTTTAATACGTCCTGCTCTTGGATTGGCTCTGCTGAGTATCCCGCTGCAATAACAGCCGCCTGAATCGCCGCAAGATCAGTTTGGGATGGATTGTAAGTGACGTTGGCTTGTCCGATTCCAAAGTTAACGTTGCTTTCGCTTACACCGGGAACGGCACGAATGGCAGATTCAATGCTATTGGCACAGCCAGCACAACTCATTCCTCGGAGTTTTAATATGGTGGTGTTCATAATTAAAGGAGAGCATAAATAAATGGGTCGATCGGGAGATAGCAAAATCTAATTTATTACTAACTTGCCTAAGAATTCGCATTAATATAATTATATTCTTTAGCAAGATTCAGGCTAGACAAATAAGGCTAACAAATTCTATCTGTACCTGTCTACTATCAACTATCACAGACTCAGATGAAATATAGATGGAATGGGACAATAAGAATCGATCGGGGGCTTCAGTGCTGAGTCAAAACACTCTATCTCATTAGGTTTATTTTATCTTTATTATCCCTCATGCTGAATCAATCGCCAGCCGCGAATAGTTGCAAACGTCCGATCGGAAGTCGGTATTTTTGGCGCTATCCAAGCATAACTTTTTGCAGGAAGTTGTTCTATTGATGTGAGATGTTGGCCCAAATGAGGCGTTTTAAAAATGAATAAAATATAGTCTTTCTGTGGATCAATATCGAGAGAAGACGGAGCGATAAAATCAATAGTTTCCTTCGATAAAATCGCCTGAACTGTTGAAGATTCAACGCCATTATTCAGCGACACTGCATAGTCTCCCCACAATCCTGACAACCCCATGAACGTGAGCGCCATCCAAGGGCCAAGGAAAATGCTCCACAACCATCTAGAAATGAATTCTGATTGAGAAAAACCAGATCGAGTTATCCAGAGAATTAACGGGAACAACCACCCGATCGCCAAAATAGTAATGACTGTTGCAACCGATCGAATGACATCAAGTTCAACGGGGATAACTTTCAAAAAGAGAAGTACACCTACTGTTAACAAAATAAGCGCTAATCCAAAAATTCCTTGACTCAATTGACCTAGAAGCTGCGATCGCCGATCTTTTAGATAATATTCAGAACAATGATTCAGCGCAACAGCACTCCAAATTGCTATCCAGGGAAGAAGTTGAAGCGGATAATAGGGCGTTTTGGTGCGAAAAATATTGAGTTCAATAAATAACAGAATAGGATAGCCCAGCAGCAGCCAACGATAAGGTGTTTTATAGCGCGGATTCCAAATGCCCAATGCCAGACCAATTAAACCAATAATGCCCCAAGGGAATGAATTGATCGGAATATTCCAAAAATAATAAAGCGGATCAACATGATGGAATTCCTGCTGATTGAGAAAGAATACTTTACCGACTAATGTTTCTAAGGGAGACCAGCCATATTGTTGAGTTGCCGCCCAAAGCCAACCAATTGCTGGAAGCAGTCCGATGATTCCACCCAAACCAATCCAAAGCATTGCAATCCAATCAATACTTGGCCACGTTCTAGATTTGGCTTTTCTAGCTTTAACAGCAGGTTCAATTACGTTTGGATTGATTAATCCCCCTACCCACAGGGCAGGAAGAAAGGCAATAGTAGCGGGAATGATCATAAATCCCTTAATCAAAAAGCCCCAGCCAAACATGATCCCAGTCAGAAATAAAAGCGATCGTCGTCCTTGAATCCGGGACTCTAATAATGACCAAGCCGCCAACAGTTCCAACATCACCAAGACCATATCCTGAGTGCCCAACCCAGCATACTGAACTACAATAGGGGTAATGCTAAAAATAATAGCCCCAAGCCAGCCAATTCCGCGCCCTAGAAGGATCTCACCAATACGAAATGTGAGCAGCATACTCGCCAAATAGGCCACCATACTCGGCAGTCGAACACTGGTTTCATCCACCCCAAAAAACTTGTAACACAGTGCAATTAACCACTGAATGCCAATCGTCCGATCGAAGCTAATGCCCCCGCCCCATTGCAGCGTAATCCAATCTCCGGTTTCTAAAATATACCGCGCTTGAATTGCGTAATAGCCTTCATCGTGGGCCATTAGACTTTGATTAATGGTTTGACTCAATACAATGGGTAAAGCCCAGAGAATTAAAAGTAAATAGGGGTTGATAGCACTCAATTTCATACTAGTTGTCATAGTCCTAAATGTCGTAATTCAGCGCAAAAGATTTCGCTTCTTTTGGTCTAACATAGACGCGCTGGTTTTCCTCAAGCTGAAGTCGATCGTACCGATCGCGAGTTAAATTCGCAATCATAAGCTGCCCGTCTTCAAGTTCAAGTTCAGTTTGAATTTCCCAACCCAAATGAATCAATCTGGCCACGCGAGCCGGGACAGTGTTATTTGCAGCTTCTAAGGCAATTTCAATGTCATGAGGCCGCAAAAACATTTCAGGATGGGCCGAGTCAAACCCACTTTCCTGGAAGATTTTAGAACTCGTGGGCAATACATTAACCGGACCAATGAAACTCATGACAAAGGCGCTCGCAGGATGATCATAGACTTGCGCCGGAGTGCCAATCTGTTCAACTTTACCCTTATTCATTACCACAATCCGATCGCTCACTTCCATGGCTTCTTCTTGGTCGTGGGTCACAAAAACAGTAGTGACATGAACTTCATCATGCAATCGTCTTAACCAGGCTCTCAAGTCTTTCCGCACGCGAGCATCTAAGGCTCCAAAGGGTTCATCCAACAGCAATACTTTGGGTTCCACCGCCAACGCCCGAGCCAACGCGACCCGCTGACGTTGACCGCCGGACAGCTGAGATGGATAACGATCGCCCATTCCCGTGAGCTGTACGAGGTCTAAAAGCTCTTCAGTGCGAGCCTTAACCCGAGATTTCGACATTTTACGAATTTCCATCCCAAAGGCAATATTGCGTCGGACGGTCATGTGTTTGAACAGGGCATAGTGCTGGAAGACAAAACCAATTTTGCGGTCTTGCACACTCCGATCGGTGGCATCTTCTCCCATGAGAGAAATTTTACCGCTATCAGGACTTTCTAGGCCCGCGATGGATCTTAATAACGTAGATTTACCAGAACCCGACGGTCCCAGCAATGCCACCAGCGAACCACTTTCAATGTCAACGGAAACCCGATCGAGAGCCTGAAAATCCCCAAACCGCTTGGATACGTCCTGAACACAAATACCCATAAACTTAATTACCTTGTTAATAAACCGATCGGTGGACTGTCTGAGGGAAACCACGAAAATCCGATAGGGAAACCGTAATTTCTACATACATATATCACATTTACTAAAATTGATAGCAATTCTTTGACTGACAATAGCGCTGTTGGTGCTCCAAACAAAATGTGACTTGAAGAATTGGTTTGGATACTTTGTAGGACGGCCCGCTATGATAAGACCGCAAAGTAGTGGAATACAAGGTAATGAATCGTCAGCGCAGCAGTAAAAAAAGCAATTTAAATCCTGTGGAGGCTCTATGTTGGACGATGATGGCCCTCAGTTTCGTGTTGCCTTTAGTGCGGTGGGCCTCTAGCGAAACCAAATCCGATCGGTGCAATCGGCTGATTTCCATTAGCAATCGCACTAGCCAAGACGTCCAGAAACTTCCGGCAGAAAATTTACAACCCGCCGATCGGTTTACTAAAGCCGCCGACTTGTTGGAGCGAGCCGCCCAAGAAATGCAGGACTTAAAATCAACTGATAGCAAATTGCTCGATCTACAACAACAACTCAGCACGTTATATCGTCAAGATAGCACCAACAATCGAACCCTAGCTCAGTCCCAGAATGCCAAAGCCGTTCGCACCGCCGCCGAGCAAATTCAGGCCAATAGCATTACTCAGAAAAACTTAGTCCAAGCTGTGAACACCTACTGCCAAGCGCCCGATGCTTAAGAACGATCGATGCGCGGCAAATAAGTACGACAGACAAATAACTAGGATAAACAAGCTTGACAAATTAAGGATAGAATTCTCGCCATCACCTAGTGAGTTTCGCGCTATATTCATACAGGCGATCGCATCTATAATGGGATAAATCGCTGCCAGAATTGAATGGCCTACACTGAATTTATCTTAAGGAGCTACGCATATGACCCGCGCCATCATGGAAACCGATAAGGGCACAATCAATCTCGAATTATTTGAAGCTGATGCACCTAACACGGTCAAAAATTTTGTCGAACTGTCGAAAAAAGGCTTCTATGACGGTTTAGCGTTTCACCGAGTCATCCCCAATTTCATGGTTCAAGGTGGCTGCCCCAATAGTCGTGCAGGAGCTAGTGGAACTCCCGGAACCAGCGGTCCTGGTTACAAAATTGATTGCGAAATCAACAAGAATAAACATCTTGCTGGAACTCTTTCCATGGCTCATGCTGGTAAGAACACCGGTGGTAGCCAGTTCTTCATCTGCCATTCACCCCAAGGCCATCTAGACGGCGTTCATACTGTCTTCGGTAAAACGGAAGATATGGACATTGTTAATGCAATTCGCGGAAACGATCGCATCATCAAAGTAACGATCGAAGATTAATTCAACCCTTAAAAACACCTTGTAGACCCAAAATTCACAAGGTGTTTTTTAATGTTCAATTCAACAGCGCTAATAGATTTCCAAGAGATTCCCAAGAAACCCTTAAGTGATTGCTAAGTGGAATCGCGTCCCAAAAAGTCTCCTAACAAATAAAGCGATCCGCACAACACGACTCTTGCATTCTGAGCATCGGTCGCCGCCTTAAGCCCATTCATCACGTCATCAAAGACCCAAACGCGTTTCAAATCGGGTCGAACAGACTTCGCCAATTCCACCAGCATCG
>JAYUEU010000180.1:0-10364 GCA_043739065.1 Synechococcales cyanobacterium
GAAGCGCAACATTACATTGTTTGAGAGAAAACCAATACCGAAGTCCATGAGCCTACTAAGCTTATTTACAAAAGAGCTAATCTACAAAATCTAGAAAACCGCGACAACACTCATCCAATCTGAAGTCCACTTTCAATAGTGAACGAAAATGGCACATGTTATCTTAAGATTTCACTTTCTTAGAACCTAATTTTTTACTGTCACTTGCGGGCTTCTTTTCGGCAATCCGCTCGTTCACGTAGTCCTCAAGTTCCCGAAATTTTGGCACCGATCGCATTTCCAATCGGCTACCATCCGTCAGGGTCAGAACCATGTCGCCCCAGAGGCCCAAGCCCCGAGGAACAGTCGCAACACTAGCGATTTCACGGTAAACCACGTCAGAGCGTTCACGGCCCATCCATCCACCTTCAACGGTAATGCGACGGTTAGTGATGCGATAACGCAACCAAATGGCCCGAACAATTGCCCCGATCGTCAACGGTAGACAGACAACCGTAAACCCCAACAGACAATTGGTAATTACATCACCCTTATGGGGACCGCCTTCATAGAAGACTTCTTCATTAATCGCCACGGAGAACCTCAGCTTTCACTAACAGTTGTTCTAATTCTTGCAGAAATTCGCCATACTCATAAGTGAGGGCTTCCGAACGGACCAAAATGACCATTCGTACACCTGACTCTAGGCGAGGCAATAGCTGTCGGACGATCGCTTTGAGCTGTCGCTTAATCCGATTTCGGACAACTGCTCGCTTGCTGACTTTCTTGCTGATAGAAATGCCAACTTGAATAGGCAAGACTTCTGAAGAGCCTGCCACCAGAGAAGTTCTCAAGACCACGAGATGCAATCCCGTCGCCCGTCGTCGTTTTCCAGATTGGTAAACCCGATCGAAATCTTGCCGTTGCTTGAGTCGATTCGCCTTTGGGAGTCCCAAAATTGACCGTCCCAGTTCCTATGCAACCGACACGTTAGCCCGCCCTTTAGCGCGCCGTGCCTTGATTACCCGACGACCATTAGCCGTACGCATCCGAACTCTAAATCCAGAAACCCGTCTACGCTTGCGGCGAGTTCCTTCCAATGTACGCTTCATAAAACTTACTCCAAACCCCGGGTCAGACTATCCGACCACAAAAAAAAGTCACGGCTCATTAGTTTACTCTGAAACCCTAACTAATTTCAACAATCCAGGTTCCTAAATCTCGAAGTAGTGGAACATCTCCTGGAGTTTGGACCCGGCAATTGAAGTAAAACATGCCGTTGTTGGAAGGATTACGAACGCCCGAGAATTGCATTTCTACTGCGGTTCCAGCAGGAACTGGATCGACAGGAATCACCTTCAGGAAGTGATTTTCTTCTTCCCAAATTACTTCCTGAACCTTGACATTTTTTCCGTTAACGAGTAAGTCAACATTTTTGGTGTCGAAGGATCCGTTGAAATAATCGGAGTAGTCGATCGTAAATTCAGAGACCGCGTACTTCATTTTTTTCTTGTCTAGCCGAAAACGATACCGATCGGTTGCACTCGTATTTCCGCCGAAATCCAGACGGCAGGTAAGTTGCTGGTTACGCTCGACGCCGCTAAATAGATTCAGACCATCGCACCCTCCAGCAGTCGCGGCTTGCGGAGTGACGGCAACGGATAATGCGCCCATGACGACCATGACGGACAGCGCAGAGGTTTTACGAAATAGGCGAGAAGGAAAACGCATAGAATTGGATCCAGTGGGGAGAATGGGTTGAGTGAAGTATTTAATTAAATGTTGTTATATTTTAAGACGATTGTGCAAATCAACTGGTGAGGTCATGTGCCAATCCTTACTTTTCAGGGCTGGTTGGGAATCCGTCAGAATTCTAGTCAAATTGCCAAGTCCTAATGGCTGACGATCGCCTTCAGTTAAAAGTTCCACGCCTCTGACCGCACTCGTTTAGCGTAGGATTAGGTTTGCTTCAATTTCTGTCTTGGTAGAGACTCCGGACTATGGCTTCAGTGAATCTTCAGCGAGATACGGTAGGAAACCATAGGGTACGGAGCCATAGAGGATGGAAAATGGCGGGCATGTACTTGCTCTTGAGTACGATCGCGTTTTTTATGCTGTTGCCATTGCTGTGGCTGGTGAGTACGGCGCTTAAGTCCCAGGGCGAGAATCTCTTCCAGTTCCCGCCTCAGTTTATTCCGGCGCACCCAACTCTTGATAATTTTGTTAAAGCTTGGAACTCAGATCCGCGAAATCCATTTAGCCGTTACTTTATTAACAGCATTATTGTTGCATTCCTGACCGTTGGGTTAAATGTGCTGTCGTCTTCGTTGGCGGCTTACCCTTTGGCTAGACTAAAATTCAAAGGGCGCGACTTTATTTTTTCGACCGTCGTGGCGACCATCTTGATTCCATTTCAGATTGTGATGATTCCACTCTTTATTATTTCGGTGCAGTTGCGATTGCAGAATACCTATCTGGGCATGATTTTCCCGGCGATCGCATCGGCATTTGGCATATTTTTAATGCGGCAAGCGTTTCAATCAGTACCAAAAGAGCTTGAGGAAGCGGCTCGAATGGATGGGTGTTCGGAGTTGGGGATTTGGTGGAGTGTAATGTTACCAGCGGTACGGCCTGCGCTTGTGACTTTAGCGATTTTTGTATTTATTGGCTCTTGGAGTGATTTTCTGTGGCCGTTGATTATCACAAATAAACCTGAAATGGCGACGTTGCCTTTGGGAGTTGCAAGGTTGACGGGTTTGAGCGATACGGATTGGCGTGTAGTGGCGGCTGGATCTGTACTGTCGATCGCCCCTATTTTGGCCTTTTTTATCGTAATGCAACGATACATTGTGCCGAGCGATGCGGCGAGTGGAGTTAAGGGTTAGGAGTTGAAATAATTGCTTTAACGGCGGAAATAATAATTTCTGGTTCATCAATCCAGACAAAATGACTGCTGTTGTTGGCGGGAATTTGCTGCGATCGGGTTGATAGTTGTAGTAATTCCATGTGCATTTGATCTCGAAGCCGATCGACCTGTTTTAAAGGCACTAACCGGGTCCAAAGTCTGGGCTTAAAAAAGCTGTTTGATTTAATGCTGACGATCGGTAAATCACCTAAATCCTTTGAGATACTCACATCTCGACCACTTTCGGCCAATCCCCAAATTTCACGCGCCATCGTGATCCAATGCTTAGGCCGACAAAACGATCGGGTCATATTTTCTAATCGATCGGGATCAATTCGCCGTAGTTCTGGTTTCAATAGCTCAAATATTCCCAATGCTCGAAGCACCCGAATCAGTCCAACGCTCGCGCCGACGATCGAGACCACAAATCCTGACAAAAATACTAGTTGTAATACCTTAAGTGCGATCGGCATTTTCAGCATTCCGCTTTCATGCAGGCCATCCGTCAACACAAGTCCCGCGACTTTTTCAGGAAATCTATGGGCATAGAGTCGCACGTTGTAGGTTCCAAACGAATCCCCAACCAAGAGATAAGGCGGTTCTATTTTGGCGTTGGTGAGCAATCGATCGAGTTCTTGGACAATAATTTCACTGGTCCTTGAGTAGGGACTCATGTCGCTCCAGCCATAGCCCGCCCGATCGTAAATGCACACCAGACCCAGTTCGGATAATGCATCGACCAACGCATAACCCTCGACTCCACCCAAACTGTGATCGATGACAATCGTAGGGCTGCGGCTGGAGCGATCTAGCGGCGGATGGAGATGATTTTTTTGATAGACATGTAGGGAATAGCCGCCGACATCAATACGTTTTCCAGGTGGGGCCATACTGCATTCTTTTGCAATCGCAAGAAGTTGATATAGGCCAGTGAGACTTAGAAGAATGAGTTGAAACATAGAGTACCTAGTCCATGGGGTGTGATCTGGATTCAGACAACCCTGTAAAACTCTGCTATCATTGCAAGGTTGTCTAATTTCAAGCACAAACATTATGGCGTGTCCTAAGAAGAAAACTTCTAACGCAAAACGCGATCAACGTCGTGCAACTTGGGTCCGTAAAGCAGACGTACAAGCGGCTCGCGCACTTTCTCTTGGCAAATCGGTTTTGACCGGACGTGCGAAGGGATTTGTGTATCCTCCAACGGCTGCAACTGAAGAAGACGAAGCCTAGATTGCGCTTCTGAACTACCAGGTCAACATTTGGTGCGATCGCCTCTTCTGTTGACCTCTGGTACTTCTTAATCACCAATTAATGACCAAGCTTTAAAACGGAAATTTAAACATTCCCGACTCATCTTGTCCAAACGGCTCCCATCGAATCGCCGCATCGACATTGAGTTCACCATAAATATGTGGGAAGTTACCAATATTTCTAACAACATCGAATCGCCAAGGCGCTGTAATTTTTTGGGGATCGATCGCAATCAATAGCAGATCAGACTTGCCCAAGTAATGTTTATTTGCAGCCCAAAGAATATGCTCTCGTGTGGAGCAGTGAATAAATCCTTCGCTTTTGAGACTTGGCGTTGTGTAAATTCCTCTACTCTGGGACATTTGCCACTCTGAAGTCGAACTAATAATGTAGATTTCGTCGATACGATCGCATCGAATTTCGATCATGAATCCATCGGGATCATAGAAATAAATTCCGCGACCTGTAGGCCGAGACACGGGACCATTATCGATTTTGATTTGATTTGTGATCAGGCAATCTACAGCTAAGTCAAATGCTTCCGGATCAATATCAAAAGCCAGATGATTGGCACGGGTAAATTGTTGCGTCGGATCCGGATGGGGAGCTATTAAATTCGGTTCACTGAATAAATCTAGAATAATGCCGTCGGGAGTTTTGAAATTTGTAACCTTTCCTGCTGCGACCAACGTCGTTAAAGTTTTCGGAACTTCGTCGCCCACCAAACGATGCAACCCTAGAATATTTCCATAAAAATCACAGGACGCATTCATATCAGCGACATTTAGAGCAATGTGATGAACCGATCGCAATAAGCCCATAGCGAGGGTCTGAGAGCGTTCATTAGAAAGTTGCATCGCAAAATTTTGTGTGAAGAACTAGTTGATATAGTGACTTATTTTCGGCCCGATCGCGATCGTGAATTGTCAAAAGCGGATGCTTCTTCAGCAATGAAGTCACGGGGCACTTGAACAAATCTGACGCGGGGAATATTGTTGTCTTGGATCTGGAATTCCAACCGAACATCCTTAACACTGTTGCCTTTTGGCAGGATAAACCGATTGCCTTTTAGATTCATACAGGCACTACGTTGATCGAGAACTGGGCAGACATTGAGTGCGGTGATGGCATCACTTGACCACGTGCTCACCCCATAGGAATTAGTCGTGCGAAGCACATGTTTGAGTTGGACAGTTCCGCCATCGTTGACCCTCAGAACGGCCCATTCCGATCGACCTCGTATTTTTTTGTAGCGTTCCCCCTTTAAAGTTTGAGGGATCCCGTCAGTTTCTCGTATCTCAATTTTGTAAATCTTGTCACTCGCGATCGCTGCACTCGCTTGAAGCACCATCGGCATCCCAATCGCCACAGTACTGATTGCGCTCAATAGCGTCGTTCTCAATACAGTTTTTTTAACAAGAGTTCGCATAAAATTTTGTCCACAGCTAAATAGTGCCTGATACATATATTTTAATCCCTACACAGAGGTGTGTGGTTAGGGCAAACTCTTATGCAAAACTGGCAATAAATTTGTAAGTGAAATAATTCGGAATTGGCCGTTACGTACTTGAATTTCGGAGACCTAATTAATAAATCTGAAACCACAACAATCCAAGAATAATTGCGGTACCTGCGCCTATAGCGGTATTTAATACATTCACTAGCTCATTGGTCAACCAGTCATATTTTTCCTGAATCGTCGCTCCAATCACGCTTTCCACATTAGTCGCCACAAATGCCGCCACCATGCAAATGATAATCCCGATAGGAAACTGATGGGGAATCATGCCTAGGCCCCAAGCCACGATCGTAATCAAAAATGACGCAATGATCCCCGCGATTGTCCCTTCAAGACTCACTGCACCCTCTGTTCCTGGTGGTACTGGTTTGAGAGTTGTAATTAAAAATGTTCGTTTTCCGTAGGCTTTTCCCACTTCACTTGCCGCTGTATCTGATAGCTTAGTCGCAATACTTGCAGTGTAAGCAAGGAGCAAAAGTGGCGGTAATACAATAGGCCAATGGTAAGGCAGCTTTTCAATGTGTCCGCCGACTTGCATCAATTCCCGGTAGTTCCACACCTTCAACATCCAAAAGCCGATCGCACAAATCGTTGCCACAAACGCCGAACCCCACACATTCTCTGGACCTCGTGCCCCCGATCGTTTTTCCGCAATCCCCGCTGCTTCCTTCTCGGTCATGCCAAGGCGCGTTACGCCAGAACCCACCAAAAAATACACCATCATCACAGCATAGCCCTGCCATCCTAGACAGCCAAAAATCAAGATCCCCAAGACCCAAGCATGAAGCGTACCTTCAGGCGTAAGGAGCTTTTTGGGAGCAAGATAAGCAGGAACAAGAAGAGCGGTATTGAAAACGATCGCGATTATCCAGGGTTCTTGTAGGAAATGTGGCATGGAAGTCGCTCAATTGGGCAGTAGATAAACTATATCGACAAAGATGTCTTTTCTTATCCTATTGCATTGAGAATTGATTTTTAATCCGATCTTTTAAGTGTTCGATGGTTCGATCGATCGTGATTTTGGCAGCGACGTAGGTTGGTAATTGATAATGTTCAACCAGGAGCCACGCTGCAATCAAGCCATGAATTCCCAGAGTAATTTCAGCCCAAACAATTGAGAACGAATTCAATTGCAATCCGCCGATCGGTGGAAAAATATAGGCGGGGAGTCCGATCATTGAAACTGGAATAATGATTAAAAAAGCACTGGTAAACCAGACTAAATAAGTCAGATCCAAATCTCTAGAAGTTTGAGTTGTCCATCGATTGCGATTCCAAATCCAAGTCGATTTTGGCAAGGTATCTTCAACTCGCAGAGTTTGTAATGACAAATCAGCGCTGAAAATATGACGACAAAAACTACAAGATAGTGTTTCCATCATGACCATACTCTGCACCGTGCCATTACGACAAATAGGACAAGGGTAGGTATCTTGAAGATTAAACGATCGACCAAGACGATTAGGACGACTAGAACGACTGGGAACTATGTTGTTATTGGGCTGCATCAAACATACCGTTAATCGTATTTCCAATATTACTTTTATCCAATATTACTTTTAATAGTACTGGCTTGATCTCTCTGGAGCTAATGCCGATCGTTCAATGGGACGCGACTCTATGGCACTATTAGCAATTCTTACCAGCACAGGCTGCTCACGATATTGCGCTTGAATCTCATATAGAATGTTGTCCTGTTTCCATTGCACCACTGAAATGCAGGATTGTCGGACACAATTTTCGAGATAAATTCCAGGGATATTATGCGCGAGTTGAATCGGGCGATAAATTGCTCCCAAGGGCAATGTTTTAGGATCAAAAAAAGCTAAATTGTTCTGTGCAGAATCTTTCTGGGCCGTCAACTGCTGAAAACTATAGGGCGTAGATCGATCGCATTGCCCCGTCTTCGTCGCCGGACAAACTCGATAGCCGATCGGGTCTGATTGCACCACAAACCGATCAGCAACGTTCATCAACTTGGGAATTTCGGTCGGAAGGCGAAGCGGCAAGCTCAATACAGACTGGGCCTGAATTCGCTCTGTTGGAAATTTCTGACTTATTTCAAGTTGACGAGACACAGGGGAAAAAACAGGACGAATCGTCTGAACATAACTCGACCACCGATCGGCCTTTCGTCCCACAATATTAAGCGGCAAAATCTCTGCGATCGTTTCTCGCACCTCACCTCTAGCTGATTCGGAAATCATGCTTTGCTCCACTCCCGACGAAGATAGCCCATACCCCAAGACTACTTCCCGTGCGGTTTGGCAACGAATCCGAAACTGCCCCATATTGACATTGCCATTCGCTGCATCATATGCCCAGTTCATTCCCATCAATGCCGGATTTTGCTGACACTGGTGATAAGTTATTTCAAACAATCGCGCAATATGCCGATCGTAATTTCGTAATCTACTCCCGGACTGAGTAAGCCTTGTTGTATCGAGATCGGGAATAGTCAGCCGCCCCATCGCCCATCCTGACATCAATTCCCAAAGACGAAGTTCGGTGATTTCAAGTGATGCCGATCGGACTGCAGTTAAGGACGAGTTTGCCTGAGATATTGGTACAAATTGGGAAGACGAAGTAGATAGCGTGAGAAGAGTGATGACAGGGAGATGACCTAAGAGGTGCCGAATCATGATGTGTCCGTGAGATAAGCGCGAGCCTTAGATAACAGATTATGAATCTGAAATCCATAAGATAAACTTCACTATGCTGATCCCCAATCCGGAATGCAAGCTTAAATTTTCAAATTTCATAAGTTTATATTTTTTAAAGAAGAATTCAAGATAAACACAAAAATAGGGATAGAACGATCGTCCCATCCCCTTATCTTTCAAACTTGACTGAATACATTCAAGATAAACGTTTCTTAAATCAGATCCGCCGCTCAAACTCACTAACCAAGATAATGAATCTACATACAATTCTTAACGAATAGCGCTCTACAGATATTTGTCTAACGTATTAGCTAATGTCGTCTTGGGAACTGCGCCCACCACCATATCCACCTTCTGACCACCTTTGAAAATCATCAACGTTGGAATGCTGCGGATGCCATATTTGTTGGCAACGCTAGGATTCTTATCCGTATCGACTTTAACGACTTTAACGCGACCGTCATAGTCCTTAGAAATTTCTTCGACCACAGGTGCAACCATTCGGCAGGGTCCGCACCAGGGTGCCCAAAAATCAACAAGAACTGGAACTTCGCTCTCCAATACCTCGGAATCGAAAGAGGCATCTGTGACTTGCGTAGCTTCTGACATGCTGGGAATCCTGTGCCTAAAGTTTGGAATAAATTGTAGCACAGGGGACGATTGTGCTCATTGGGTTATCACATTTCTATTACAATTTCTGGTACAAAAAGGAACCGCCCAAACCAAAGTTCAGGCGGAGTGTGGTGTGAGGAGTGAACGGAAACTTTTACATCTCCGCTATCTCTTCTATTGTATGACGTTTAATCTAATTTTTCCACCTCAATACGGTTGACTAACTGACTATTTGCCCATGCCTAATTGCTGAGCTTTTTGGTAAACCTTCCCTTCCGTCAGTAATGATGGCGCAATCACTACATTCACCTGCTGCATTTCTTTAATTGTCGCTGCGCCTAAAGTTCCCATACTGGTTTGGAGCGCGCCAAGGAGATTGTGAGTACCGTCATCTAGGATGGCCGGACCACGCAGAATTTGCTTAAGGGTTCCGGTAGTACCCACTTTAATTCGAGTGCCCCGAGGTAATATTGGACTTGGAGTCGCCATGCCCCAGTGGAATCCACGACCGGGTGCTTCTGCCGATCGGGCAAAGGGCGACCCAATCATCACCGCATCCGCACCGCAGGCAATGCACTTACAAATATCGCCGCCTGTCACCAAGCCACCATCCGCAATAATTGGAATATAGGTGCCAGTGGTCCTAAAAAACTCATCTCGTGCCGCTGCACAATCGGCCACAGCGGTCGCTTGAGGAACCCCTACCCCCAGAACACCGCGAGACGTACAAGCCGCTCCTGGTCCAATCCCCACCATAATACCCGCGGCTCCAGCTCTCATCAGCTCTAGCGTCACGTCATAGGTAACACAATTGCCCAGAATAACGGGAATTGGCATTTCTTGACAGAATTTAGCCAAATCGAGTGGGGCAATATCTTCAGGGGATGTGTGATTGGTCGAAACCACAGTGGCTTGAATGAAGAAAAGCTGAGCGCCTGCCTTTGCAGCGACTAATCCAAATCGAGCCGCTCCAGCGGGAGTTGCACTAACCGCGACAATTCCACCTTGGGCTTTGATTTCTTGAATTCGTTTTTCGACCAGTTCGGGTTTGATTGGCTCTTGATAGAGTCCTTGCATCAGGGTAACGAATTCATCTTTACCGACGCTGGCGATTTTATCTAGAATTGGGTCAGGGTCTTCGTAGCGTGTTTGTACTCCTTCTAGATTTAAAACGCCCAGTGCCCCTAGCTTTGAGAGTTCGACTGCCATTTTGACATCAACAACTCCGTCCATGGCACTCGCAATGATGGGAATTTCCCGATCGATTCCACCGATGGACCAATTTGTATCAGCTAAACTAGGGTCCAGTGTTTTTGATCCTGGCGAGAGAGCGATCTCGTCGAATCCATATGCACGACGAGCGGTTTTGCCTCTGCCAATTTGAATTTCCACGCGTTCTTCCCTAAAACTATTCGGAATAGGGTAACAAATT
>JAYUEU010000181.1:0-8621 GCA_043739065.1 Synechococcales cyanobacterium
CAGGGTTGATGACATTATAACGCCTCCAAGTCGCGCCATTGCGCTGAAACGATGAGTCCTATCGATGGTGACTCATCGTCCCTTTCTTGAGAGTTGAAAATTATGAGCCATTTCGCATCAATGAAAACTCAGATCACCGATCGCCCCGCCTTGGTGACTGGACTACAAAATCTGCTGACTCGTCATAGCATTCCTGGGATCGTCGAAGTCCATGAAATGCCAATGATTCTAGAAAATGCCTATGACCGTGATGCAGAACCTCAATATGCAAACGTCATTCTACGCCGATCGCATCTCAATACTGATAATCGTGAAGCGCTTCTCGATATTGGCTTTCTGAAATCAGCAAATGGAACGTTTGAATTGATTGCAGATGATTGGGATCTGCAACGCAATGCGATCGGTCGTGAGATCGGAGCTTGTCAAGCATTTCTCAACGCAGTTCAAACTCAATACAACATCGCCATCGTCCGTCAAACGATGTCCGCTCATCTTTGGGATTACAGCGAACTCCAACAATTAGAGGATGGCAGTCAACGGCTAGTCCTGACTCAACATCCTGTCGAAGTAATCGTTTTATAGGAATTCAATCATGCAAACTCAACAACCTCAAATTGTCATCGACTTTCTTCCCGATGGCACGATGAAACGTGAAGTCCTGAATGTCCAAGGTACGTCCTGTACCGAACTTACAAAACCTTTGGATGCGATCGGTAATAGCGAAGTCACTCCGAAACCTGAATTCTACGAATTGCCTGTGATTCAAACTGAAACAGTCGGAGTATTTTAAATGGGATTGAATTTAGCTAATATTCACGCTCGATTTAATGCAGGAATTAGCACAGTGGCGATCGACTCACCCACAGGAGCCGAACAATCGGTTGTCGCTCAAATTACTAATGAATTCCTGAACGTTCTCTCACCACCTCGTCGAATGCGGGTCCTCCTCTGGGATACCGCCAGACAATTGCAAGTCCTCTCAGGTGGAAACGACTATAGTTCAACGCCAGATGGCAGTGCGGGAACTTCTGGTGCGCCTGTGGATTTGCTCAAATACATTCTGAGCCTTTACAGTGGGGATTCTTCAACCCCAAAATCACTGTTCATCGTTAAAGATGTTTATCCCTACATCTCTGGTGCTTCTGCCAGTCCAACGGTGATTCGGTGGCTCAAGGAAGTTTGCTATGCGTTGAAACGATCGCAACACCGATTAATCCTATTGCACGACGGCGAACAAACCCCGATCGTTTTTCAGGATTTGATTGCGGATTTGAAACATCCTTTACCCGATGAATCAGAAGCGACCGCGATCGTTCACCGTAGAATCACTGCATTGCAAGACAGTGCCCGTTCGCAACGTCAATCTCTTCCTGTCAATCTGGATGACGATGGAATGAAACGATTGGTCCGTGCTGTTTTGGGTATGACTCAAGAAGCGATCGATGATGTTTTGCAGTTAGTGGCGATCGCGGATCGGAGGATTGATGACCGTTCGATCGAAGCCATTAATCGCATCAAACAACAACGCTATGCCAGCCAAGGCATTGAATATGCCCAAGCGCCTGATGTGGCAGTCCAAGGAATGCCTGTTCTCTCCGAATGGGCATCTCGTATGGGTTGTTTGCTCGAACCAACGGCTCAAGACTGGAACATCCCATTTCCCAAAGGAATGCTGCTTGCTGGAGAAGGTGGCACGGGTAAAACGCTAGGTGTCAAATGCCTTGCGAAGACTTGGGGATTGCCGATCGTTGTTCTGGACCTATCCAAACTGATGCAAAAGGAACTCGGTGCATCAGAAGCGAATCTGAGAGCCGTGATTCAAGCCGCAGAAGCGATCGCACCTAGTATCCTAATGCTGGATGAGATCGACAAAATGTTAGGGAGTAGCGATAACGACGGCGGGACATCCAGTCGTATCCAGTCGTATATTGGGCTACTTCCTGCAATGGTTTCAAGAACATAATTCGTCGGTCTTTGTTGCGGCCACTGCCAATGAACCTTGGAAATTGAAACCAGAATTAATTCGTCGATTTGCCAAATGCTTCTTGGTGGATTTGCCTGATATTCCAGCAAGACGGGGCATCTTTCAGGTGCAGATGGAACGGTATCGGTTGTTGGAAGCGATCGGCCCTGATATTGCTAAGGATTGGCTCGACGTACTGTCTGAACAAACGCCAGATTTCACGGGCGATGAAATTCGTAAAGTGGTTCATGAATCGGCAGTGGTGGCTTATGCGGCAGGTCAACCGGGACAAACCACATTGGACGCAATGCTAGTAGAAATCAATCTGAAGGAACCGCAATTTAGGCGGAACAATCAGCGATTGCTAGCATTACGAGAATGGGCAAGTTCTGGCAATGCAAGTTTTGTTCGTGAAGCATCCCAACGGATTACCCATGAACAATCGATAGGCGATCGGTTAGTGAATTTCGCAGATTAATTCAGACGTGGGAGGGGGAAACCTCTCCTACTTTTTTAAACTTTCAAAAATAGGAGAACCTAATGGAACGTTCTGAGTTGGAGGGCGCGATCGTTCAGTGGCATTTTACTTGTGTCAGCAATTCCAAATTCGGAACGGGGTTCAAGCTCTGAAATTTTTGAATTTTTGCCACATAACGGCAAAATGCAGCGGAGGCAAGTCACCTCGAACTCAGCACTAGCAACTTTCGGATCGTCCGCTGCCATGCAGTGTTAGCTATCTGGCAGCACTACACCTCTCTCCTTAAGAGGTCTTGGGATACCTAAAACTTATGCAATCTGCTCAAACCTATTTTCTTCTTTTTACTGTTCAATTTCTGTTTCTAAACCACGTAATCTTACCTTCTGCCAAGATGAACTTGCATTGTGATGATTATGGTTAGGCTGAGCTAGCTATTCCATATAGAGTGCCAACCCAAAAGAGACGCAATACTTTTAATTACACCAATAAATCCCTGAATTTTATAGCCCAAGTAAACTCGAACTGCCCACTCCTTGATATAACTTCTGGGTATGAAAATAAATAAGCATTTGATTGTAGCCCAGAATCCTTGAGTTGCATAAGTAGTGAAAACAATTTGCGGCAAACTCTTAAAAAATTTCGGTTCCTGATCTCCTATCCACAATAAGGGATCACTACTCCAAGGATCAAAACTAATAAACTTTGAGGAAAAGTTCCAGTGTGGACGAACAAACATTTGACCATGCTCATTCAATAGACAAGCAGCAAAACTGAAAATGCTGTTACTTGTAACAACGATATCACAGTTACTCAAGATGAAAAAATCAATATAGAATTCTAGATTCGCATTCTGCATTCTGTCTGGCAGTTCTATCTCTAAATCTCGCCATGTAATAGGAAAAAACTTCTTAAAAGCAGGTAGAACTCGCTCTAGGTCGTCACTACAGAGAAAAAGGACTGGATCTTCTAAATCATTCCAAATCTCATCCAGCCATTCACAGTACCAGCTTTCAGGAAAAACCAAAGTGAATCCTGCTCGTACTTGAGTAACATAATCACCTTGTCGAATATGAACTCCAATGATGGTTTTACCTTTAGATCGAAGAATTTCTAGCCCTTGTTCCAAGGAAATCTTCAAGTCATTCACAGGTCGAAATAAAGAGCGAACATAGTCCTGATAGGGTGCAAGCAATGAGGTTTCTATCTGAAAGAAGCCCCATAAATCGACATTTGTGATACCTTGTTTGAGTACTTCTGAGCTAACACGAAAACTCTTTGATCCGGAAATTTTCTCAAGGTAAGGAATGAATTCTGGAATTATATCAAACAAAATCTTTTCTTCATCTTTTTGTTCAATAGCAGGAGCTAAACGGCGAGAAATTGGAGCATCATCATGTCCAAATAGAATTTGACCAATCCAAGGTGGGCATTCCACTGAAGCGCCAATTTTGTACGCACAGATTCGCAAAAAAGCATACTGAAAAAGTTGATTTCCGAATCGCCCTAATTGCCCAATGGAAGACATTGTTAAAACTGTGTGACTAGAACTTCCAGAGTCATCCTGTGGGGAAGATTTAACATTCTTATCTCTATTAAAACTTTCCAAAACATCGAAAGTTCTCTCTGTTTCACTTTTAGCTGTATATTTGGGACTACTCATCTTTAAACTATTTTACTTGAGTGATAGTTAGGCTTAAATACACTACTCTGAAATTTCAGCTATTTGATTGAAGATGAGTTCAGAAGTTGATGCACCTAAAGCTTAATTGAAATGAGAAATTGAGTCAGTCTAACGGTGAGCGTCACCAGCAGCAGATAGCATTAAAACGAAGTGAGTTTGCAAGTTTATCCGATGCACGTAAGAATTAGCTGGCGATCGCTGAAGTCATATTGAACCTACTGGGAGAGCAGATGATGTTGACAGACAAGACCTGTCGAAAGCAGCAAGTCCTAATGTTCTATCCCCTAGCGTGCGAAAGGACAGGTTTTCCCGTAGATACTACCTGTTCAATAATATCAGCCGCTTTGTTGACTCCTCCCGCTCGTTTAATTGCTTCTTGTTGACTGAGAGCATTCTTTTTGTAGGAATCTTCCGTCAATACTTGCTCGATTGCACTCCTAAGCCTGGAAACATTTAAGCGCTTCAGAGGAACGACCTTTCCCGTCCCCGTCCAAGCAATACGTGCTGCTACTCCGTTTTGGTCGTTAGCAATTGGAATGGCTACCATTGGTACCCCATTACTCAAGGATTCTAAGGTAGTATTCATTCCTGCATGGGTAATTGTAAGCGTAGTTCGTTGCAACAGTTCTAACTGTGGGGCATATTCAACGACCAAAGGTGACCCAGACAGAACAGACAGTGATTCTGGTGTACTCCCGCCACCTAGAGCAATAACCAACTGGACATCCAAGTCCTTACATGCCTCTGCAATAGTCTGGAACGTTCCTAACAAGCGATTTTGCACTGTGCCCAAAGAAGCGTAGATAAGAGGTTGCCCAGTCAATTTATCAAAAGGAAAATTTATAGGCTCACGACTGGTTGGATTCGAGAAAGGTCCGGTGAAGTGAAAGCAGGAAGGCAAGGACTGCCTTGGAAACTCAAATTCAGCAGGTTGTTGGCAAAGTTGAGCTAATTGAGAATACGCATCATTCGGATGTCTTAACAGAGGTAAATTCCATCGCTGGCGATACTCATCGATCATTCTCGTGATGGGCTTGGCAATAGCAGTCATTAGCTCATTACCAGCTTGATTACGCAAACGTGCCCACCAACTTGGGTGATAGCTCCACGAGGTATTAAAAGGGGGAACATCGGGATCTCGATTAAGCATCAAGGCACAGCAAACGCTAATAAAGGGTAGATCCAGTAACTGGGAAACTGTCGAGCCGCCAAATGAAGTCTGGTCTATGATTAAAGCTTCTACTTCACAACTCTGAAGAGCGGAAGGGGCTTCTTGCAGCAAAGTTGTAGTCATTTGCTTAAACAACGTAACAGTGTAACGGAACGCAGCAAGTCCACTGAGTTGACCCAATTTGGCAAAAGAATCTGCGGTTGAACCAGCAGGGAATTCTACTTCACCAATAGCCTGAAATTCCAATCCTGCCGCCAAAACTTTTGGTTGGGCATCCAGCGTGCCGACTAGAGTGACGCGATGCCCTCGCTGTTTTAATTCATATCCCAACGTCGTCATGGGATTCAGGTGACCGCTTGCAGTAGGACAGAGTAGGCCGAAATGAGTCATAATTAGTTTCCTGGATAGGCAACAGCATTTATTAATTCATCTCTGATGACAGAAATTTTGCAAGAATATCCTCACCAAAGACTGAGAAAGCTAACTATTTAATATGCAGAAACACTCTGAATATCATCCTGATTTAGATGGATACCCCGACACTTTCCGGACAATACTCTAATTTTGGGAGATACCCCGACAGATTCAGTGTATCTCCCCTCATGTTTGATAACTTATCCCGATTTCATAGGACTACACAAGTTGTTTTCTCTGAAAAATGGTAAATTTTTATGAACGATAGACCTAGAATGCTTCTAGGGGTTGTCAGCGATACCATTTGGCGAAAACATTACTCCCATCGCACCGAAAAAGCTTCCTTCAATGGATCAAGCGCTATGTCATCTTTCATCAAAAACGTCATCCTCGCGAAATGGGAAAAGCAGAAGTCGAAGCATTCTTGACCTACCTAGCTGTTGAAGGAAAAGTCTCAGCATCCACCTAAAACCAAGCCTTCAACACTATCCCCTTCCTCTATAGAGAAGTCCTCGACCAGCCCCTCGAAAACGTCCAAGCATTTCGTTCCAAACAAACCACCTATCTACCTGTCGTACTAACCCGTTAAGAAGTTCGATCAATCATCGCCCAAATGAGTGGCACCTATCGCCTGATTATTCAATTCCTGTATGGAACCGGAATGTGCCAGACTGGATCCCTGTCACTGCGAGTACAAGACCTAGATTCAGTCTATTAGACTCTGAGATTTTTGAATTTGGAATTGCTGTACTTGTGTCGAGCCAGCGAACAATCACAATAAATTCTGGTCGATTTGGCTACTCCAGAATGGTGATCTCTATGTGGAATATGGACGAATTGGCAATGCAGCTCAATCCAAACATCATCCAATCGGGAATAGTACGATTGCATTTCGGAAGATGGATTCATTAATCCGCCAAAAACAAGCAAAGGGCTATCGTCTAATCCAGAGTCCACAACAGACAACACGAGAAGTAGCCCAACCCAAGTTGAAAATTCCAGTCACCTTTTTTGGCCTGTTCTTGAATGGGGAAGGTTGCATAATAAACACTACGGTCCTTAAAGAAATTTTGTTTCGCTTTCTGGATTTCGACAATGAACCGTTCTCCACTCGCGGCTTGACAATAAATATCGAAGATCGCTTTACGATCGATTTGTGTACTGCCTAAGTTCTCATTATTTTTAAACGAGAGGTCTTGGATTCGGTGCTGATCCGGAAGAAGCGTATTGAGAAAATCAATCAAAAAAGCTTTGTTCGGCTCTGTCCCGAAGACCCGTTTAAAGCCAAAGTCAGTCAGAAGGCTAATGTATTTGTCTTGTAGTAGATAGACCATGGTGTCTAAATGGGAAACGGCATTTCTCCCATTATAGGCATCGATCGTCTCGCCTGTTAGTGAGTCATAACGATCGTTCCTGTGGACCTGCCCAATGTGCGGTGGCAAGACGATTCTTTTTTGATGTGTCCGTTTGACCCGATCGCCAATTCAAGATCCTCATCACTAAAATGGACCCCGCAATCATTTTGCCTTTTGGGTTCATTATTAATTTTTTAAACTCTCAATATTTTCAGGAGTTTGCATCAAAATGAATAGAAAGTGGCTCATATTTTTGATGGATAAACTATTGCTGTCTATCATTACAGAGTAATCAATTCTAGCCCCTTAGCTTATTACTTGATCAGTCTTTATGAAAGATCTGCTAGGGTGGTTTCTAAGAATGAAAATAGAATATTTTTTCTAAATACCGATCATTCCTATGGATAGATATCAGTGAGAAGTAGAACGGTCTCTGCATAAGTTGGGTCAAACTCAAGTAAATAAAACTTATTCCTATTATTAATAGTGGTCCTATGTTGAAATTTGTATTTAAGAGAATGAACCTTCCTAGATTGCTGCTGGCATTCAGTGGTGCGATCGTGGTTATTACAGTGCCGCCTCAGGTAGTGCGATCTCAAACATCACCGACCCAAGCTCCAGTGCTATCTCCAATAGCCGAATCAGATCCATCCCAGCCTCAAGAAGTAACAGCAGCTCAAAATTCTATCCCAGCCCTAATAAAGTTACTGGCCCATCCAGATTGGAAGGTGCAATCGAGTGCAGTTGATGCCCTTGCGAAGATTGGAGAGCCTACGATTCCCAGTTTGATTCCCTTGCTCAAAGATACAAATGCGGAGATCCGATCGAATACAGTTTATGTTCTTGGGCGGATAGGAGAGCCAGCAAAAATAGCGATTCCTAGTTTGATTCCCTTGCTCAACGATACAGATCAGCGTGTGCGATTAAATGCGGCTTATGCACTTGGGAAAGTAGGAGAGCCGTCAAAAGTAGCAATTTCTAATTTGATTCCCTTGCTCAAAGATACCAATCAAGATGTGCGATCGAATGCCGCTTATGCCCTTGGGAAGATTGGAGAGCCAGCCAAAGTAGCAATTCCCAATTTGATTCCCTTGCTCAAAGATACCAATCAAGATGTGCGATCGAATGTAGTTAATGCCCTTGGAAAGATTGGAGAGCCAGCTATACCTAGTTTGATTCCCTTCCTCAAAGATTCAGATCAGGATGTGCGAGGGAGAGTGGCGAGGGCACTTGGGCTTATTGGAGATCCATCAAAAGTAGCTATACCTAGTTTAATTCCCCTGCTCAAAGATCCAGTGGGGAAGATGCGATCGAATGCGGCTTATGCACTTGGGGGGATAGGAAAGCCATCAAAAGTAGCAATTCCCAGTTTGATTCTCTTGCTCAAAGATTCAGATTGGGATGTACGATCGAATGCCGCTTATGCACTTAAGGAGATTGGAGAGCCAGCAATTCCTAGTTTGATTCCCTTCCTCAAAGATCAAGATCCCAAGGTGCGAGGGCGGGTGGCTGATACCCTCGGGCATATTGGTGAGTCAGCGATTCCTAGTTTGATTCCC
>JAYUEU010000182.1:0-3150 GCA_043739065.1 Synechococcales cyanobacterium
AGACATCTTTCTTAGAGATTAAGCTGCTTTGTCGTGGGAATATCACTAGGCTTAAACGTCTTAAGTTCTTTCTCAGAAGGTTTCTTCAGTGTCACTAATCGGTTACATTGATTGGCAATACAACGATCGAAAATATTTCTTACAAATCTTCCATTCCCTAATTCGCCGATCTTGGCCTCAAATTGAGAAATTAGTCTGTAAAGCGCTTCTACAGTATCAGGTCCAACGATATAGCCGTATTGCTTACAGTCTTCCTGAAAAATTCTTGTCAACTCTTTTACAGAATAATCTTCAAAATGAATTGACTTTGAAAATCTTGACTTCAAGCCTGGATTAGACTGAATAAATCGATGCATTTCTTCTTGATAGCCTGCAACAATCACAACTAAGTCATCTCTATGATCTTCCATCATTTTCAAGAGAGTACTAATTGCTTCCTGTCCATACATATCACTTTTATCTTTAGGAACCAAAGAATAAGCCTCATCGATAAAAAGTACACCACCCATAGCAGATTGGATAACATTTGCCGTTTTGGGTGCTGTCTGCCCTAAATACTCCCCAACAAGACCAGTCCTATCAACTTCAATAAAATGCCCTTTCGATAAAACACCAAGATCTTTATAAATCTCCCCAATAATTCGAGCAACCGTTGTTTTACCGGTACCGGGACTCCCTGTAAAAACAAGATGTCTAGTGATTGTTGGAGCTTTAATGCCGACTTGAGCTTGAATTTGCCCTATTTTTGTAATATTCACCAATTCTTGGACTGTAGATTTCACAGTATCTAGTCCAATCAGCAATTGAAGCTTGTCAATACTGTTAGGGAGTTGTGACTTCTCTAGTACCTTTTCTGTATGCTGACCTAAAGTTGGAGCAACATTATTTTTGTGTTCATGCTCATAGCGTAAAAATTCAATAGGAAATCCATATTCAAATAATGTTTTAACCACTACTTCACAGCAAAGTACTGCTTCACTATGGGAAAATACATCAATATAAAAATATTCAGTTCTTATCCAATCCATTCTAAGCTGAATAAAATGCCGTCCGACAGAAGTTTTATAGTAAAAAACTCCGCCATTGAGGATTTTTCCAACGTAATTATCATCAATCCAAACTCGCATTGAACGTAATGAACATACCGGCAACGATTTTCGCTCAAGGCGTATACTACCCTGTTCCATATTCCCAAGCTACCTAAGGTCTAATAATAAAAATTTTATTCAATAAACTCATAATACCCAATTATCGATCGATACTGCTGCTTTTTATCTATTGCTCTACAATCTCTTGATTCGGATTAAAGCCCCATCACGATCGCACCATCCAAACCAAAATCCCTATAATAATCAATTGAAAATCGCGCTACACAACGCCCCGATGATTTTCGACTTATCTTTGCACTATCTGATTCAAGCGTTTGAGCTTCCGGCAAGTTCTGTCCAGTCATAGCAGCAGGTAAAACCGATCGTATTTCCCCCAATTCTACACGCTGATCAAAAGATAAATGTTCAAGCAAAAAACCTTAAAAACCCAACAACCCATCCAACTCATTCATCGCTTCACATTGCACATCACCCGGCTCATTCCGCCCCGCCACAACCCCATTGCCTTCAACATTACCGCTCTTCCTCCCATACATATACTCATCAGCATACTTACGAAACACAGCCTCCACCGCCTCCTGAGACGTTTTTAGTCCCCACTCACTTGCGATCGCCTCAGCCTTCACCAACACATCCAAACTCAACCGCATCGGCGCAAATCCATGAGAATCTACATCTAAATGCCCCTGCAACCGCTGCCTAATCCGCCGCTTAACGATCGACCCATCCCTCAACCTCAGCAACATCTAAATCCCTCCACAATTCATGATTCATTATTCTAAATTCTAAAATTCAACCTCTCCCGGTAACACCAATTGCAAATCTCCCGGAAACAAACCACACACATTCGCAAACTGTGGTTCAGGCATCACCGCAAACAAATTGAATCCCTGCAACCGATCGTGAATCAAATGAGAACTTCCACCCGTAATTAAAAACCGCGTCACCCGTGACATAAACGGCGTATATTGCGACTTCACCGTCCTAAAAATTCCCTTATACCAAGGCTCTAAATACTCCTCCAACCATTCACCCCAACTATGCCCCGTATCACCATAACAATGATTATGTTGAAAACCATCCATAATTAATCCCGGATCAGCCGTCGTCCCGATCGCATTCGTCAAACGTCGATCGAAACTAATCGATGTGGCCAACTCATAAGCCCCGCCCCGATCCATCACATTTTCATCAATCACCTCACCACTTTGATCAATCAATCGACTTAACCAAGTCCCACCCCCCATATCAATCACAATCGTATAGCCCCGATCGGCCAACAGCCCCAATTGCTGAGCCTGACGATATGAACCTAACCCTTCTCGTTCAATCGTCACTTGTTCAACCGTAATCTGATATTCAATATCATTCCGAATAAAATCATGAATTCCCAACAATTGTTTCCGAATCGCATCCCCATGCTGTGCTGGAGTCGGCGTAGAAACATACAAATTCAATGCAAACTCACACCGATCGCCATAGTAAGGAATAGGTTCCAAACAAGCATAGAGATGGAGTTTAGCTAAATCAACTTTATTCTCAACCACCGTCTGTTGTTGACGACGATATTTATAAGCCTGATTACCAAAGTGATAGCGCTTACCGTCCGGCAACTGAACCAAAGGCGATGACTCCGAATACTTCACCGGATCTCGCCCCTGAGGCACCTGAAACCGAATCGATCGAATAGCACGTGGAATGCCCACACCGTCCCAATACTTCAAATCATAATTTCCAGCATCAAGGGCAAGAGTACGAGTAACATGTGGCGCAACAATAGTCTCCGATCGATCGTAGTTCATCCCAGCAGCAGGCTTAGAAGTACGAGGTGGTCGCGTTGAGATAGCTGTCATAGAAGTCTCTCCACTAATCAAAAGTTCTCTAAAATAAAGAACTGGAGACAGCGTTGCAATGAAGCCCATCCCCAGCTAAATTAATCGGTACCAAACCAGTACACTAGTACGATATGAGTAGTCGTCAAATCTGTCAATACATTCGTACTATTTTGCGCTTAATTCAAGTTTCTTTACAAAAAACTAGA
>JAYUEU010000183.1:0-22252 GCA_043739065.1 Synechococcales cyanobacterium
CGTAGGTGAAGCCGAGTTCCTCAAATACGGCACCTACTTTAGGCACAGCCAACCGCTTCATCCCTTCTTTAACCCGGCTCAATTCTGGCGAGAAGGGCAAATTTTTCACCTGGCCTTCGATGTTCTCGCTCAAGAACTGCATCGGCGGACTGAGGCGAATTTTGTTCAAATACCGGGGAATTGCGCCGACATTGGGGGAAATAGACATTTCATTATCATTCAGCACCACCAACAAATTAGTCTTCAGGTGTCCTGCATGATTAATCGCCTCAAGCGCCATGCCACCCGTTAGAGACCCGTCGCCAATTACAGCTACACATTTGTAATTGTCGCCCTTAGCTTCCCGTGCGAGCGCCATGCCTAAGGCGGCTGAAATGCTGGTAGATGCGTGACCTGCGCCGAAATGGTCGAATTTACTTTCTCCTAAATTGAGGTAGCCCGATAGTCCAGCCTTCTGACGAATGGTGCTGAATTGGTGATATCGCCCAGTGATCAGTTTGTGAGGATAGGCTTGATGCCCAACATCCCACACAACTTTGTCCCGATCAAGGTCTAAGGTCTGATAGAGCGCTA
The DNA here is from genome assembly GCA_043739065.1 of Synechococcales cyanobacterium. Lineage (GTDB taxonomy): Bacteria > Cyanobacteriota > Cyanobacteriia > Leptolyngbyales > Leptolyngbyaceae > JAAFJU01. Next base: position 574 of record JAYUEU010000183.1, read on the forward strand.
GGGTAAGTTCTACAACGCCGAGTCCTGGTCCAAGATGACCACCCGTTGCTGAGACGGTCTGAAGATGTTTATCACGAATTTGTCGGGCGATTTCTTGAAGTTCTCGGATCGACAGTCCGTGTAACTGATTAGGGTGGGTCAGTTCACTCAGATGCATGGGATTCCTTCTCTTGCTGTTTTTTAACTGGATAAAATAATGTGGCCAACGCTAGAGAGTTTCAGCGTCTGAAGGGGCATATACTATCCTGTAATTAACTGTAGTTCATTGCACGGGTTTATACGGATAGCGGTGAAGCATTTCGACACGCTTAGATCTATATTTAGTAAAGATCTGCAACGTTTTTTAAGCAGTACCTAAGACCTTTGTGAGCAAAATTTGAGAGTGATGGAGTCTATGTTGAACTTTGAAACGTTGAAATTTAAAAGCAGTACCCTAATCCAGATCGGACTGACCTGTACGATCGCAGCCCTAAGTATCCCGTTAAGTATTTCATCTCCAGCGCAAGCAAATCCCTACAACACTTGTACCAGAGATCTAACCAATGCCAAGCTGGACGAGGCTGACATTAGTAAGGGCTGTGCAGAAGCTTTACATCCTGATACTGTTGGAACCTGCGTGGCGCGCATTACAGCTCCAAAGGTCAATCCCATCACGGCGGTGTCGGCCCTTGATGCTTGTCGTCGAGTTCGCCGCCCTTTAGAGTTAGCCACTTGTGTTAATGACATTCGTAATTCTGATGAGAAACAAGCTCCGATGATGGATGTCTTGGATGCGTGCCGTCGTAGTCTATTGCCAGAGCGGTTTGGCCAATGCGTTGTGGGTTTCCGTAATGCGCCCCTACAAAGCCCGATCGAAAAAGGTCTTGTGACTTGCCTGGATGCGACTGACTATCGCAAAGATGTTATTCTCAGACCTCTAAGCGATCTGGTAACTCCTTACGTTCCTATGACACCAATCAATTCTGTTCAAGTGACTCCGGTTCCGCCATACAGCGCACCTACCACTGAACCAACAAAGATATTGCCGCAGATGTTCTAGCTCGCAACTATCCTGAGTCGCAACTACTTTGAATCGTGAATCTTTTCGGTTTCAAATTTCCTAGGATGAAAGTACATTTCTAGGATGAAAGTACAGTTTTCCACAATCCAAATTTAAAGGTTGTGGAAAATTGTCCGGAAACTCAATCTAGATCGCTTTAAATAGCTATGGGAAAAGAAAATTTTTCAATAAAAAAGCAGCCCCTACCCGGTTTGGACTGCCCTTGTGCTAGACAATTAGCTTCTCAATCTGCGTTAATGGTCCCTCAAAAGTCAGATAGTAACATCCATCTTAAGGAGGATACTTAGAAAACCTAAGATACTCAAAAAGTGGGATTCTTGAACTAAGTTGAAGCAATCTGAGATGTGTTTAATTCTCTATGATCTCTTGTCCGACTGCGATCGCAATGGCCGCTGGGTAAATTTTATGTTCTTGGATTTGGAGTCGGGCTTGCAGGGTTTCTAGGGTGTCATTTTTTAACACTGGAACTGCTGCTTGCATCACGATATTGCCACTATCCACCTCCGTCACCACATGGTGAACCGTGCAGCCCGTTATTTTCACGCCAGATTGCAAGGCTTGTTCGATCGCCTTGCTACCCTTAAAACTTGGCAATAAACTGGGGTGAATGTTTAACACTCGATTTGGAAAGGCGTGAATCAAAACTGGAGTGACAATCCGCATCCAACCCGCCATCACCACCCAGTCTGCTTGATAGTTCATCAGCACTTCAACGATCGCTTGATCTAATAATTCCCGAGTTGCGAATTGTCGATGATCTAGACAGATAGCCGGAATGTTTAAGCGCTTTGCTCGTTCGACGACGGTTGCCGTTGGATTGTTATAAATCAGGACCGTAACTTCGGCGTTTAATTGACCCGACTGGATAGCTTGAACGATCGCTTCAAAGTTGCTTCCACTACCGGAGGCCATAATTCCAAGTCGGACTCTTTGATTTGCTATTGGATGCTCTGAAGGTCCACCGATCGGACGAATAGAGGGTGAAATTAAGGCAGCTTGGTCCCAAGTCGTCATAACTAAAAATATTCCTGCAAACTAACAACAAGACCAACAATAAGACAGTGGACGTGCCTATTGAGGATATATTGAATTAGCGTGATTCCATCCCACCCTTCGATTGATCTCTTAACTCCTATGTCTTACGCTGTCGCTACATTTTATAAATTTGTTGCTCTGCCTGATTGCGAAACACTCCGATCGCAGATTTTGGATCACTGTCAGCAAAATAATATTTATGGCAGTATTCTATTAGCTCAAGAAGGTATCAACGGTACGGTTTGTAGCGATCGTATTCATCTCACAGCGTTTATTGAATTTTTACGTCAAGATCCTCGCCTGTGTGATCTCGTCACCAAAGAGTCAGAAAGCGATCGTGCCCCCTTCGATCGGTTAAAGGTGAAAGTAAAACCCGAAATCGTTACCTTGGGTAGGCCTGATATTAATCCCAGCGAACGGGCCGGAACCTATGTTAAACCCCAGGATTGGAATGCGTTGATTCAGGATCCAGAGGTGTTGGTGATTGATACGCGAAAAGCTTTTGAAGTCTCTACTGGAACGTTTGTCGGTGCAGTTGATCCTAATCTTGACTCGTTTCGTGAGTTTCCAGGCTATGTTGAAACCAACTTGAACCCTACGCAGCACACAAAAGTTGCGATGTTTTGTACGGGTGGAATTCGATGTGAAAAAGCCTCAGCATATATGTTGTCCGCTGGATTTGAGACTGTTTATCATCTCGAAGGCGGCATTTTAAAATATCTCGAAGAAATTGACCCAGAAGAAAGTCTTTGGGAAGGCGAATGTTTTGTCTTTGATCAGCGGGTTTCCGTCACCCATGGCGTTCAGCCGGGTACTCACGCGATTTGTGTTGCTTGCGGCTATCCAGTTTCACCCCACGAAATGCAATCGTCTCTTTATCAACCAGGGCTATCCTGTCCGAGTTGTCATGATCTTTTAACGGAAACTCAGCAGCAACGAAATCGAGAACGAGTCAGACAACGGCAACAAACTAAAGCAAAAAAATTAAGCCCAATAGATTGAATTAGTCTACGAGCTATCTCAATAGTAAAACTTGACCGTTAAACCGCTGTAGTCTGTCCGTCTAGCCAATCTAAAATTTGGCCTAACTCTGAAATTGACACGAGTCCGTATTGCCACAAAACCATGGGCATGAGGCTGGGGGTTTTGTGGGCTTGCTGAAATGCAAGGGCGATCGAATCTGAAGACAACGACAGATCGTCTCGTAAATAGCGCATTAAAGGATGATTGCTTAGTTCCATGATCAGTCCTTCCCGAAAAATAAGACTTGTTATGAGGGTATTGAGAATCTGAAGCGGATCCAATCCTCTACAGATTTTTATGTAAATTATTTCGATATGAAAATCACATAAACGTAATAAATCAGATTGTAACTAAAGGATTCAGTTATGGTTGCCAGTATTCTGCCTTACATTTGTGAATTTGGTTGATTTTTAGTTGATTTATTATCTTTAATTCACAATCTAACCCGATCGATGGATGTTGTATGAGCAAATTTAGGTTATGTCTCTGGATCTAAGGCCCAAAACGATCGCAATTAACAGGCTCGGCAACAAAATAATCACAAAGGCAAGGCGATCGGTGGCCGCAATATTCAGCGCTGGCATCGCATATTTAATCACAAGGGCCAGAACCGTCGAACCGCCGAATAATTTCGCGATTAAGATGAGACTTGCTGGGCTGGAAGCGCTGGATTTCTCGATCGGGAATTCAGGCATGTCGTAGTTTTGGGGTGAGAGGGGTAGAAAATTTGAAGAATAGAGATCAATTTTTAGGAATTCAGTGACATCATAGAAGAGTCGCACGGATAACAGAGTATTTATATAGGTATTTATGACTTCAGATTCCCCTACTCCTGACATTTTAGAGTCTTCATCCGATGAGACTAATGCTTTAGGTCCAAACCTGAGCCTTGTGGATGCCATTGAAGTAGTGATCGATAGCTTGGATAGCGGGAATACAGCGCTTGTTAGTCACGGAAAAACTGGACATCTCTGGAAGTTTCAGTATGGCAGTGTGGAGGTTTTTGTCCAGCTTACGGGTAGCACTGGTGAGGATGTCCTGACGGTTTGGGCGAAGGTGTTGAGCTTGCCCGTTAAAAATGAAGCGGTACTGACTCGACAGCTCTTGGAACTCAATTGGAATACGACCTTTGAAGCTCGATTTGCGATCGCTGATGATCAGGTTTCTGTGATGACCACTCGTAGCGTTGAAGATTTATCTGCGGCGGAAATTTCCCGTGCTATTACAATTGTGGCCGGGATTGCCAATGACCATGACGATCGGCTTGAGGCTGAATTCCCTGCGGCGTAATGTCACGTAATGCTTGGAGATTTCTGCCGCTTTCTTGTGCAAATGGGGCGACCCAAATGGCGATCGATGAGGCGATTTTTCATGGAGTTGAGTCCGGGGAAAGTCCGCCAACCCTGCGGTTTTATCAGTGGGATCCGATCGCGATTTCCCTTGGCTATCACCAGCACAACTATCCGAATCATTGGAATGGACTAACATTTTTAGGCGCGCCCGTTGACCTAGTTCGGAGACCGACGGGGGGACGGGCTGTTTTACATCAAGGCGATTTGACCTATGCGGTGATTGCCTCTGGTTTTGTTGACAATCGAACGGAAAGTTATCGTCAAATCTGTGAGTTTTTGATTCAGGGTTGGCGATCGCTCTTCTATGACCTTTCCTATGGAAATCTAGGGCGCGGCTATATTCATAATCCTGATTGTTTTGCGACAGCGACGGGTGCAGATTTAGTTTTATCAACAGGGCAAAAATTAATCGGTAGCGCTCAAAAACGATCGGGCCAGACAATTCTTCAGCATGGCTCTATGCGACTCACTCCAAATGCTGAACTGTTTAAAACGGTGTTTGGTGAGACCGATCGAATTTCTAATTATTTAGAAATGCCACCGATCGATCGAATTATAGATGCTCTAGTTGTTGCTGCCGAAACTTGTTTTGATGCCAGTTTTTCAGTGGGTGCTTTGAGTGACGTAGAAGAATCTTGGATGCGTCAAAACTCGCTGAGTAAGTAAATACCGTAATTAAGCGTAGTAATTACAAAGATTGTATTCAATGACTAAATGTATGGTGAGATACTCTAATTTGATTTAGGTTTGATTTAGGCTGTAAAGCCGTATATATTCGTACTATTGAATACCTATGGGTTTACGTTTTATCATGTCTCTAACTCGTCAGCTTAATCTTTATGCATTTCTAGCAAAGTTACCTGGATTTAAAACAAGGTATATTGCAAAGATCATGTTGGTTGCTTTTATAGGGATACATGTTCCATTAATAACGTTATTGGTTAGTTTTTTAATAACTCATACTGAGTCTTTGACGACGATAATTCATATTCTGAGTGTCGCACTTATCGCAACCTTGCTCGGAACAGTTGCAACACTCTACGCCCTCAATTATCTCCTAGCTCCTGTAATTCTAACCTCGGCTGCGTTAAAGAATTATTTGGATACTCGAACGTTAGCTAAATTGCCAACTGGCTTTAGAGATGAGGCTGGAACATTAATGGGGAATACCTATCAAACGTTGCATCAATTAGATGGATTGATTGATTATATAACTCACTATGATGCTTTAACGGGGTTGCCTAATGCAGAACTATTGCAAATTCGTCTTGAACAAACAATAGCTCAATTTGCTCAGCAGCGCTTTACGATCACTATGATCGGAATTAATGAATTTTCAAATCTATGCGATCGGCGAGAGCCTCATATTGTTAGTCAGCTTCTCAAATCAATAACGTATAGACTACAAAACATTATTGATTCAACTGATGAATTAGCCTACTGGAGTCCGGGAGTTTTTACTATTGTCAGTCTCAAAACCCTTTCTTTTGAAGAAGTAGTAGAGCGATCGCAGATTGTTTTGAATACTTTATATCAACCCTATAAACTAGCAAATAATCAGATACAAATTAACGTGAACCTCGGTATTCGGTTGAGTTCTTTAGATGAGACTGCAGTGGAGAATCAAAACTCTAGAATGCTGATCGATCGCCTGATACAACAAGCAAACATGACCCTTCGTGCCGCCCAAATCGACAGGCAACCTTACCAATTCTATTCATCAAGTTTGAACCAGAAATTACAGCGCCAGATTTTTTTAGAGAATGATCTGCATAGTGCGCTTGAGCGAAAGGAAATTCAGGTACATTATCAACCGATCGTTAATTTGCAGAATGGTGAAATCATTGGAGTAGAAGCTTTAATGCGTTGGCAACATCCGACGCTTGGATGGGTTTCACCCGATCAATTTATCCCGATCGCAGAAGCAAATGGTTTGATTCAATCCCTTGGGTCTTGGGTCTTGAAGATGGCTTGTTTAGATAGCAAAGCTTGGAGAGATCAGGGATTCAATCCTATTAGAATGTCGGTTAATTTATCAACGCGTCAATTAGAACATCCCGATTTACTAGAGCATATTTGTCAAATTTTGAATGATACGGAGATTCCAGCAGCGGATTTGGAATTAGAGATTACAGAAACCGCATTGATGGGAGATATTGAACGATCGGTAGATATCCTAACCCAATTACGAAAAGAAGGAATTTCCCTTGCATTAGATGATTTTGGAACGGGTCATTCATCATTAAGTTATTTGAAACGATTTCCAGTCAATATGATTAAAATCGACCGAGCGTTTGTTACTAATATTCTGCAAAATCCACACGATGCTGCTATTGCTCGGACTATTATTTCACTCGCTCACAATCTTAATTTAAACATTACAGTAGAGGGAATCGAAACTAAAGAACAGCTAGAATACTTTAAATTACAAGACTGTCATGAAGGACAGGGCTTCTATTTTAGTGGTGGTGTATCAGCGGAAGCAATAATAAAGTTACTTCAAAGGCAGACATTCAATTATGGCCAAAACTAATTAAATTATCGATGGGCTAGTAATTGGCCAACAGTAAAATTTTCTGGTAGTACGCCTTTGTAAAGGATAGAGAATAATGGGGCGTTGGTGATTTAAGGTATGAGCCATGAGGATTCATGAGGATTCTCTGCTAGTGTTCCAGAGCTATTGTCTAAGCAGTTATAGACCAGACGTATCGATCGATGGAACTAGAACGACAGGCAATAGCTCAATGGGAGGAGGAACAGGCATTTTCAATCTTGGGAGTGTTGGAGTTCTTTTCGGGGGATATTCAGGGGTATGGTGAACAACTTATAGTAATGGTAAATCCGATCGCGACAAATGCGGATGCAGACCTCTTGAAATTACGAAAGTTGAATGTTTTTAAGATTGATTATTTTGAAACTTGGTATTTCGCTAATCTCGACCGTTATCCTCAAGTAAAACAATACATCGATTAAATTGAGAATGGGAGAGGAGCGATCGTTTTTATACGTTATACGATCGTTTATCTAACTTGAAATCTATTGGAATACTGGAGCAAATACCATGGCAACTCATAAATGGCAAATCTTCTAACTGAAGAAGTATTGTCGAAACAAATTGAAATGCACCATTTGAGCAATAGATTTTTAGTATAGCCAGCACATACAAGGGCTTAACCCGATCGGAACAAGTGGCATTTTATGAGATAATTTATTGAGATGTAGGCTGCATGGGGGAATCCGAGGGTGTTAGATGCAAAGGATGCAAGGGTTTTCGATGCGTTGGTTATCGGATCTGGACCTGCTGGGACAATAATTGCATCGGCATTAGCAGAGCAAGGATTAACGGTTCAAGCGCTGACAGCAGTGCCCCTCGACACTATTTGGCCGAATACCTATGGAATTTGGCGTGATGAATTAGAATCATTAGGCTTGACGCATTTATTAGGATATTCCTGGACTGATTGTGTTTCCTATTTCTCGAAGGGACAAGTTGAACATCAGCGGATCTATAGTTTTTTTGATAAGGTAAAATTCCAACAGCATTTTTTGGACATCTGTGAAAAATTTGGTGTTTCTTGGGTCAAGGGAAATGCAAAATTAATTGAACATCAAGCTGCACATTCTAGCGTCACCCTAACTTCTGGAGACATTTTGCAAGCCCGTATTGTTGTAGATGCGAGTGGTCATAAACCTGTTTTTACTAAACGCAAAGGAGACCCCACGATCGCGTACCAAGCCGCCTATGGCATTGTTGGACGGTTCAGTTCACCACCTGTCAATGACAACCAAATGGTATTGATGGATTTCCGTAGTGATCATCTTTCGGAGAATGAACGTAACCAGAATTCACCAACATTTTTGTATGCCATGGGATTTGGCGATGGTCTTTACTTTGTCGAAGAAACATCGCTATCGTCAGCTCCAGCCGTCGGATTTGATATATTGGAACAACGATTACGCAGTCGGCTTAAATCACGCGGAATTGAAGTTCTAGAAGAACGCCATATTGAACGCTGTTTGTTTCCCATGAATTTGCCAATGCCAAGTTTTGATCAACCGATCGTAGCCTTTGGCGGTGCAGCTAGTATGGTCCATCCCGCATCTGGATATTCCATTGGGGCACAATTGCGACGGGCACCAGATTTAGCGATCGCCATTGCCGCTGCCATTCAATTCGAAACCGCATCGCCCTATGACATTGCTCAGGCCGGATGGAAAGGGCTTTGGCCGGACGATTGTTTACGGAAATATTATCTTTATCGGTTTGGATTAGAAAAGTTAATGCGGTTTAATGAAGCGCAACTCAATCATTTTTTTGAGACATTCTTTGCTTTAAAAACTCCACAGTGGTCAGGATTTCTATCCGATCGATTAACAACCATAGAACTAGTGGGTGCAATGCTTAATCTCTTTGCAAAATCTCCAAATGACGTACGATGGGGATTAATGCAATTTCTGGGGACCGAAGGCTCACTTTTTTGGGAATTCTTGAAAGTTTGAATAGTGCTTAATTTTGATAAATATTAGTTTAATAGCTTAGTTAAAATAACATTCCTGTTGGGGTCTTATGGATTTAGACCAATTTCAAACCCCTCTCGCCGATCGTCTCCGCAGATCAGCCCAATCTGGCAATGTTCCATTTCATACTCCCGGTCATCACAAAGGCCAAGGCATTCATCCTGAATTAAAAATCTGGTGGGGCGAGGCTATCTTTCAAGCCGATCTACCTGAATTGCCAGAACTCGACAATTTGTTTGCACCAGAGGGCGTAATTGCAGAAGCCGAGATCTTAGCCGCAGAATGTTGGGGAAGCGATCGGACTTTTTTTCTGACTAACGGTTCAACTGCTGGCGTAATTGCATCAATTTTAGCGGTATGTAACCCAGGCGATTCGGTGTTGGTGCCCCGCAATGTTCATCGATCGGTGATTTCAGGATTGATTCTTTCAGGTGCAAATCCAGTATTCATGATGCCGGAATATGATGAACGATTGGGAATTGCTCACGGCGTTACAGTGAATACAATTGCAAATCATCTCGTTAGCAATCCTAAAATAAAAGCAGTTCTAATTGTTAACCCAACTTATTATGGTGTGTGTAGTGATGTCATTACGATTGCAAACTTGGTTCATCAATACAATCTTCCATTAATTGTAGACGAAGCTCACGGCACACATTTTCAATTTCACCCAGCATTACCCACCGCAGCACTAACAGCGGGTGCAGATATTGTCATTCAATCTACCCACAAAACACTTTCAGCCTTAACTCAAGCCTCAATGCTACATATCAAAGGCGATCGAGTATCAGCCGATCGTTTAGCAAAATCATTACAGATCGTTCAATCCACAAGTCCCAGCTATTTACTATTAGCATCTTTAGATATAGCACGAATGCAAATGGCAATCCAAGGCGAACTACTATTGGGAGAAGCGATCGATCGGGTACAACGAGTACGATCGGAAATCAATAAGATCTCTAATATAACAACAGTAGAATTGACAGGTAGTCCTGGATTCCATGAACTTGATCCATTACGACTTACTGTTTTAATTGATGGAATGAACGGATTCACCGCAGATGAAATTCTACACGAGGAACTAGAAATCACCTGTGAACTGCCTGGACTTCAAAGTTTGACCTTTATTTTTACCCACGGGACTACAGACATTGATTGCGACCGGCTTCTGATGGGATTACAACAGTTAAACGATCGAATATTGGAACCCTGCAATAACCCCGTTAATCATGAGGTTAATTATGCGATTTTCACAGACATTCCAATCATTGTTCTGTCGCCACGAGATGCTTTTTTTGCCACGTCTAAAGTAGTTACTGTTAATGACGCGATCGGCCTAATTTCGCCTGATTTAATCTGTCCCTATCCCCCCGGAATTCCAATCATTATGCCAGGAGAACAGATTACAGAAAACGCGATCGCATACTTACAACAGATTCTGGCAGCAGGGGGAATGTTGACTGGAGGCGCTGATGGTGATTTACAGATAATGCGAGTAATCGATAATTAAGGCAAACATTACCAATTACACAAACTATAAAGCAATCTATTTACATCAAATCCGCAAAGAATGCGATCGTTTCTTTCAATGCTGCGATGAATATATCAATTTCCTCACGGGTATTATAGAAATAGAGACTAGCACGAGCTGTTGCAGTGACTTTGAGAATGTTATGCAATGGCTGAGTGCAATGATTCCCCGATCGTATTGCCACACCTGCTTGATCCATTAAAGTAGACAAATCATTTGCATGTAATCCTTCGACTGTAAAGGCTGCAAGCGCCGCACGACCACTACCATCAGGGTTTGGCATAGGTCCATAAAGAGTAATGTTTGGAATTGTGGCGAGTTGTTCAAATAAATATTTCGTTAATTCCTGTTCATAGTCATGAATTCGATCGATACCAATGGCCGTCAAATAATCTACCGCTGCCCCAATAGCAATGGCTTCTGCGATCGCGGGAGTGCCTGCTTCAAATTTATGGGGCAAATCTGCATAGGTTGAATGATCCAAATAAACATCTTGAATCATTTCCCCTCCACCCATAAATGGCGGCATTTCACGAAGTAAATCAAGTTTTCCATACAAAAAACCAATCCCCGTCGGCGCACACATCTTATGACCTGACGCGACAAACCAATCACAATCTAAATTTTGAACATCAATTTTCATATGGGGTGCACTTTGACACCCATCAATCAAAACCTTAGCCCCGATCGCATGAGCTTCAGCAGCGATCGCTTTGACGGGATTGATGCAGCCTAAGGTATTTGAAACGTGAACAACGGAGACAAGTTTTGTTTTCGGAGACAGAAGCGATCGGTAATGGTCGAAATCAAACGTTTGCTCAGGAGTTAATTGCACATGTTTCAACACTGCCCCGGTCCGTTGAGCGACGAGCTGCCAAGGCACAAGATTACTATGATGTTCCATGACAGTGAGAATGATTTCATCGCCCGGTTTCAGCGTATTCATTCCCCAAGCGTAGGCGACTAGATTAATTGCTTCTGAGGCGTTGCGAGTGTAGACAATTTCGTCCCGCGATCGGGCATTAATGAAGACCGCCAGTTTGTCCCTTGCGCCTTCGTAAGCTTCGGTGGCTCGGGCACTGAGGGCATGGGCACCGCGATGGACATTTGAGTTGTCCTGTTCATAATAGTCTTGTAAGGCTTTGATGACAGCGATCGGCTTCTGGGATGTTGCAGCGTTATCCAGATATACCAAAGGTTTGCCGTAGACTTCCTGGTTCAAAATTGGGAAATCATTGCGGATTTCTAAAGCAAGGGATTTGGTGGCTGTGGGTGTCATGGGGCGATTGCGTGGGGCGAATGTTTGTCTAGTGTAGCGAAGATTGGGGAATATTGAGTTGAGAATGTTGAGTTGGGAAGATCGTATTATTTTAGAGAATATTACCGAGAGTATTAGTGATAAATGATGATTACAATACTCTTGATCGAGGTTCTCAACGGCGGCGTTTGTTTGAATTGGCTGCTGTTTTTTTGAAGCTGGGAACGATCGCGTTTGGCGGTCCGGCGGCTCATGTGGCAATGATGGAAGATGAGATTGTGACGCGCCGATCGTGGATGACACGGGAGAAGTTACTGGAATTGTTTGGGATGACGAATTTGATTCCGGGTCCGAATTCGACAGAATTGGCAATGCAGATTGGTTACGATCGGGCCGGTTGGCGAGGTTTGGTGATTGCGGGGGTTTGTTTTATTGGTCCGGCGATGGCGATTGTTTGGGGATTGGCGATCGGGTATGCAGAGACTCAAACATTACCGCAGTTGTCTGGTGTTCTGTATGGAATAAAACCTGTGATTGTGGTGATCATTCTTCAGGCATTGGGGAAGCTGGGACAAAAGGCGGTGACGGATTGGGTTACGGGATTGGTGGGAGTTGTGGCGATCGCGGCTTATTTTTTAAGGTGGGATGAGGTTGCGGTTTTATTTGGTTTGGGAAGTTTGGTTTGGTTGGTGAGGCGACAAAAAAATGAACTACTGGCTTGGGTTCCGATTTCGGGTTTCTTGGCACAGACTCCACAGAATTATCCAATCAACAGTATTAAAACGATCGATTGGAGCAATGTATTTATCATCTTTTTTAAAATTGGTGCTGTATTGTATGGAAGTGGCTATGTATTGTTGGCTTTTCTTCAACGGGAATTGGTCGATCGGAATGGTTGGCTAACATCACAACAATTAATTGATGCGGTGGCAATAGGACAATTAACACCGGGTCCAGTGTTGACGACGGCCACATTTATTGGCTATTTATTAGCGGGAAATTCAGGCGCAATTGCGGGGACGATCGGGATCTTTTTACCATCCTTTTTGTTGGTGAGCATTCTAAATTTTTGGGTAATGCCTTGGGTCCGATCGACTGGATTCCAAGCCTTTCTCACGGGTATCACTGCTGCGTCTCTGGGATTGATGGCGGGGGTGACGGTGACATTGGTGCGATCGAGTTTGGTGGATGGTTGGACGATCGGGATTTCGGGTTTAGCGGCGCTCTTAACTTTGAAGTTTAAAACAAATTCAGCGCTATTAATTTTGGCAGGTGGAGCGATCGGAGGAATACTGAAATTTAAAAGTTTTATTTTCTAGGACATTGTATAAATGCTAGAAGTCTATAAATCATACAGAGGCCATAAAAAAAGGTTGCAACGATCGTCACAACCCCCAAATTTGAATTAATCAATCTAACGTCTATAAGGAATATCCGAGAATCCTAATTCCACCAATTGCGCATAGGCTTTCTTACCCAACGCTCGGGTCGCCTGCTGACTCTTCAGCACCTGCACCAGCAACGGAACTGACATTTCAGGCTGATTCAAAGCCCGATGGACTAACGCTAATTGGAATGTAGAATCATCACGCTTTTGAGCCGCTTCAACCGCCTTTTCTCGGCTACTATTAGCGATCGGAGTATCAATTCCAGAAAACACTGTCGAAAGATCTTGATATAAGTTCGATACTTGATTGAACAAATTTCGTGATTCTTTTAACTTAGTTTGCGCTAGGACATAATCTCCCGCCGCCACTGCCGTTTCCGCCTCCTTCATTAAATTCGTCCCACCTGCCAAACTAACTAATGCTAATTCAGGTGTTGCCGTCACAGTTGCCACAGGAGTTGGCGCAGTTGGTCCAGGAGTTATCGCAGGAGTTGGCGAATTTGGTGCGGTAGCGGAATTTTTCTCGGGTTGTCTCTGACCAGAGAATGGCAAATCCACAAATCCAACTTGCAACAGTTCGGTATAAGCCTTCTGACCTAGCTCCCGCTGTGCCTGTTGGCTTTTAAGCACCTGTACGAGAAGAGGGACACCTAGATCTGCCTGCTTCGATGCTCGATAGGCTCGTGCAAGGTCGTAGGTTGCTTCATCACGGGCCTGGGCCGATTGTAATGCTCGATCGCGGGCACTGGCTGAAATTTTGCTATCTAAGCCTGCAAATGCGGACACTAATTCTTGATGAAAGTTAGAGAGCTGATTGAAAACTTGACGCGCTTCTTGAAGTTTTTTGATAGCTAAAGGGAAATTACCACTGTTGTAAGCCGCAGTGCCTTCCTGGGCAATTTTCTGGCCCGCTTGGAGCGTTAAAATGCTGTTGTCCTGAGCCAACGATCGCATAGAGCTGGAATCTGTCGTTACATCCAACTTTTGCGCCAGAGCGGGGGGAGCTGAAACCGAAAGTACCGCCGTCGCTAACATCAAGCAAGCTGTGACCGATCGGTCAAAAAAGGATCCAGAAATCATCCCAGGAAAACTCACGAACGAGGTGTGCAGTAGGCTATGGCGAAAAAATCAACCTAAGTATTCAACCTAAGTTGGATCATGCATAATCTACGACACATCGTAGCATTCTCTGAAACCTCACTGATCCATTCTTATGCGACCTTAATCGAGTTGTTATCACTTGTTTGGGATTATTGGCATCATTTAAACGAGTAGCTCTCTGGCATCCGCATATACAATCCACGCGGATCATTCAAGGTATTCAACTGATCAAAGTCCGCTTTTAAGCTTTTAAACTCTTGACTGAAGGCATCTTGAGAAACTGGGGTTTTAAGATGTGTACCCAGGAAATTCTGCAATAGCCGTTCTTCAAAACTCGCCGTTTCAGGAAATTCCTCAACGTGCCAGTTATCACCAAGTTTTGCCCGCTTAGCCGCATCCTGAATCGCCACATCTAGCCCACCCATCTCATCCACTAGGCCCAACTTTTTCGCGTCAGTCCCCGACCAAACTCGACCTTGGGCAATCTCATTCACCTTCGATCGGTCTAATTTTCGAGACTCTGATACTTTGTCTAAAAATTGATCATAAATTTGCCCAATGACTTGCTGCACCACTGCAATTTCTTCTTTAGTTTTCGGACGACTTAAGGTTTCTGCGTCGGCAAATTTCCCAGTCTTTACGACATCCCAAGTAATCCCATTTTGATTGGCAATCTTTTGAATATTCGGCAATAGTCCAAAGACTCCAATTGAGCCTGTAATCGTAGTCGGTTCTGCAAAAATCCGATCGCTATAGGTCGCAATCCAATATCCACCAGAGGCCGCCACTGTGCCCATAGAGACCACTAAAGGCTTTGCTTTTTTCGCCAAAATCACTTCACGCTGAATAATATCCGAAGCAACTGCACTTCCGCCAGGACTATTAATTCGCAAAACAATGGCTTTCACGTCTGGATTGGTTCGCAACTTACGCAATTCTTTTGCAAGTGAATCACCGCCTATTGTTCCTGGAGCACCCACACCATCGACGATCGTCCCTTCAGCGTATATAACCGCTACGGTGTCGCCTCTAGTTGAATTGATCCGATCGGAAACCGCCTCGGCATAGCGGGACAATCCAATACTGCGATAAGATTTTGTTTTTTTATCTTCGCCCGTTAGCGTTTTGAGTTCATCTTGAATTTCATCAGGATAGGCAATCCGATCGACCAATTTGGCTTCTTTCGATTCTTCCGCCGTCAGAACGCCCTTTGTGTCAGTCAACGTTTGTAATGCTTGCACTGATACTTTTCGAGAAGCCCCAGTTGTTTGTAAGAATTCACCCCAAATGTTACCCAAAAGCAATTTGGTTTGTTCTTTACTCGCTGGACTACTACTTTTTCGCACATAAGGCTCGATCGCCGATTTATATTTCCCTCGCCAAACCGCCTGAACCCCAATCCCAAACTTCTCTAAGGCTTGCGAATAGAACATGGTCTGCGCACTCAACCCATTGAGTTCCATTGCACCCATGGGATTAACAGAAATGGTATCTGCCACTGATGCAAGATAGTATTTTTTCTCGCGCCATTGTGTATCGTAGGCATAAATCTTTTTCCCGGAGGCTTTGAACCGCGTCAAGGAATCCCGTACTTCTTTTAATGTTCCATAGCCCGACGGATTATCTCCGCCACCACTTTTAAGATACAACGCGACAATACGCGGGTCTTGGGCAGCTTGATCGATCGCGGTTGTCACGGTCCGAAGCGTTATGCTGTCACTGAAATCTCCTGACAACGCATTATTAAAGAGTTCTCGAGGGGATTGCTGTGGCTGCGAATCGGTGATGGATTTATCTAGATCCAAGGTAAGAATGCTGCGATCTTGAACCTCTGGTTTGCTGTCTTGACTACTAGCTAAGAGCACAACCGTAAACAAGCCAACCAAACTAATTCCGGTGAAGAGGGTGAGTCCGAGGAGTGTTGCCAAGGTTGTCTTAAAAAAATCGCGCATAGAAAAGAGGGTGACGGGTGATGGTGCTTAGACCGGGCGGGAGATTGTTCTCAATTTAAATCCATCTACCAGTGTACACAGTTGAGTTGACGATCGGTATTTATTGGGACTAGAACCATAATTCTAATGTTCTGTATTAGCAATCCAAGCTTTAAATTTACGAATTGCTTGTGACTCACCGATCGATAACCGTCGATTCAAATACATATCAACCACTGGAGCAGGTAAATTAGGAAATATCGGGCTGATTTGTACGGCCTCATACTCATGATCCTTGAGCAAATAATACTGAACGGTCAGACCATCGTACTGCCACAGTTCCGGAATACCGAGCCTCGCATAGATAGGCATTCGCCGATCGGAAGAACTTGTAATATCGACCTCGACGCTAAATCCGGTGGTGGATCAACGCTCAGATCAAGTTCAGTCAAATGACGAACTAAACTTTCATTCTGAATATAAAACGATGAGTCAGGTTCAGCTCCAGCTTTCTGGGCTTTTCTCGAAGAGTTACTGATCCGGCGACACGACAATTCATCTCTAATACTTCCGTTGCAGCACAAATTAAGCGCTCAATAAAACGATTACTGCCTTCATATATGAATAGCGGGGAGATAATTTCTAACGTTCCGTCTAGATAATAAAAGCGTGTATTTCGCTGATCGCCGGATTCTGTAATCAAACGATCGAATGTTTCCCAGCTAATATTATGCAAGACGACCCGTTCCGTTGTTCACCGATCGTTGTAGTTGATGCTTCAATAGGCTGTAGTGCAATTACAGGTGCGGCCATAAGCTATTTCACAATAGTGGTGAAGTACAGTATAACCTCTAGTCCAAAACAAGATTTAATGAATTAATTTTTAGATCCTAATTCTATTTACGCTGCAACTTGGTCGAACCTTTCATTAAAATTGGGGAATTTTATTAGTTCATATCGTAGTGTATTTGTGTTTGTCCGGCTAGTTTCAGAAGTGAAAGGATATTTGCTAAGTGCTAACATTGAATTGCTGAGTCGCAGAGGATTTACTCGTGGTCACAACGCTTACTCCAAAACCAAAGACTACACCGATCGTAGGCGAACAGCGGGTCACTCTACGAGGTATCACATGGCAGGGCTATCAGGATATTCTACGTGCTTTACCGGAGAGTCGATCGTCGCGTTTAGTTTTTGACAATGGAATCTTGGAGATTGCGGTGCCGTCACAATTACATGAAGAGATGAGTGAATTAATTGGATTATTTATCCGAATCTTAGTTGTAGAACTTGGTTTAAGACTTAAGTCGTTGCGATCGACTACGCTCAATCGTGAGGATCTCAATCGAGGTGCGGAACCGGATAATACTTATTATATTCAAAATTATTCTAAGATAATTGGAAAAAATATAGACCTCGCCCAAGATCCTCCTCCAGATTTGATTGTAGAAGTAGATATTACCAATAGTGATATTGATAAAAACCATCTTTATGCCAGTATGGGAGTTCCTGAATTTTGGCGATTTGATGGGGATATATGGAAAATTCTTATGTTAGGCGATTCTGGTTATGTAGAAGTTTCCCATAGCCCAACTTTTGATTGGATTGAGAAAGAGGATTTGTATCGTTTTCTAGAAGAAGCTCGAATTAATGAAGTCGAGGCTGAAATTGAGTTTCGGGCTTGGGTTCGATCGAAACAATAGAATCTAAATTAATCAAATATCAATCCAAATACATTCTATTATGAATGATTAATCAAAAACACAAAGTCCCGATCTTCATTTTGAAAACCGGGACTTGGGTTAAATCAATTTTAAAATTAATTTAGATTGAAATGTTGACAAGCAATTACGCACTACCTGTGAAAACAACTTCAGGAAACTTAGTTTGCGCTTCAGCAACAGGACGGCTTTTGCCTTCTTCTTGCCAATAGTTGATAACTTCGGTTGCCTTATTAAGTAACTCAACCCGATCGACCTCAGAAATCCAGTGCTTGGCTTCGAGTTCGGTCTTCATCTGTTCCCAAGCATCATTACGAGGCCAGAAATAGTAGCAAGTCAATGGGCTAGTGCCTTTACCGACTACTTGATCAACAGCCAAAGCAACGTCTTTGTCTAACCAAAGAACCTTTAATACAAATTTCGACAAATCAGATCCTCCAGCGCGAGTCCCACATCTTTTCCCATACAGCCCAGAATTGTATCAGATAGTCGGGCCAAATTTGCGAGATAATCGTTAGGATTTTTGAGATTATGATCGACCGTGTTGGAGAAAAAAATGATTGTGGCATTTGATATTGACGGCGTGATTCGCGATGTTGCAGGTTCCTATCGGCTAGCACTGTCAGATACGGTAGAACATTTTACGGCTGGAGCATGGCATCCGACACCCGAGGAAATTGACAAGCTAAAGGGCGAAGGGCTATGGAATAACGATTGGGAAGCGTCACTGGAGCTGGTGTATCGATATTTTGAGGGATTGGGAAAATCACGTACTGAGTATCCGGTGGATTACGAGGCGATCGTGTCCTTTTTCCAGTCTCGGTATCGCGGTAAGTTGGTGGATGGCGCTTGGACCGGGTATCTGGCTGGAGAACCTTTGCTGTGCGATCGCGCCTATTTTGATAGTTTAACGATCGCAGGGGTAAAGTGGGGATTTTTTAGTGGGGCGACGACGGTTTCAGCGAAATTTGTTCTTGAAGGAAGAGTGGGTTTGGTGAATCCTAAGTTGGTGGCGATGGAGGATGCACCAGGGAAACCGGATCCAAGTGGGCTGTTTACATTAATAGATCGATTAGATGTGGATCCAGAAGAATCAGTAGTATATATCGGGGATACCGTGGCGGATATGCAAACGATCGTCCGGTCCCGCGCCCATGATAAGTCTCGATCGTTTTTTGCGGTGGGTTCGTTGCCGCCTCATATTGCGAATGGGAATCTGGCAGTGCAAGCGGCATATGAAGCGAGTTTGCGATCGGCTGGAGCAGATTGGGTGGTACCTTCAGTGACTGCGGTGACGGCAGAGGCCTTGCGATTATTCAATCTGATTTGAGAATTGTCTAAGATTCAAATTTGACTACGTACACTATTGAATTCAGGTTGCGATATAGGATCACGATCGGTGCAATTGTTAATTTGAGAGTTCGACTTTCGATCACAATCACTCTGATTGACTTCATCAGTAATAGCGAGTTTGAGAATTGTAGCTAGGGTTATTCACAGTTCTCCCATTGGCTGATCATCATGCAATTTGTAAAGGCTTCAATCTTGGTTGCTGTAACGATCGGAATTTGCGCGTTTGCTCCGTCGGTCCAAGCTTTGGACTATGAATCTAAAGCAGGCTTTACAGTGCTTTCTCTAGTGGAAGATGGTGATGCATTTAACAATACAGGTCATTACCTGACAAATGTTGAGAATGATAATTGGGGTGGTTTTATCAAAATTACGGAGGGCCAAGGGGCTGTGGGACATTACTACTATAAAGGGACATTTTCGGATTCACCATTGTCCGAAGTGCGGATGCCCCCGAATACTCGGACGACTTGTACTGGGGACATTAGTTTGGCGCGATCGATGGTAGATGGACGATCGAATCGTATGAAGATGGCAGTGACATGGACAGTGACAGGTGGGCAAAACTGTCAATCGATCGGGAAGATATTCCAAATGAATTTGAGTCAAAAATAAATTGACGATCGCGGGTGCGGATACGATCGCGATCAATCTACTTCAGCGTTTCTGCATCACTATTATCCGCAGAATTGATCCGCTTGATCACGTATGGTCCTACCTCTCGGCTGACCTGAATTTCCCACCCAAAATATTGACGCGATCGTTACCTTATTCGGTATAAAAAATACTAGATCCATTGGTGATACTGCAGGAAATCTATTGGCAACGCTGAAACACACTCAAAATACAGCACTCACGATCGTCTAACCAATCGATTAAACCAAGGCTAAATATAAAAAAGCGACTCCCAGAAATCCAGGAGCCGCTTTTTTATAAACTAAATTACGAAGAAATTAGTCTAAGTTCGACATTGAAAGTGTTGCTTCAGTTTCACGATCGATACCCTTCTCAAAACCAGCAACCGCCGCACGTGCGCGACCTGCATGCCAGAGATGGCCGACCAAGAAGAAGAAGCCCAACACGAAGTGAGAACAAGCCAACCATGCGCGAGGAGACACATAGTTAAACGAGTTAATTTCAGTTGCAACTCCGCCCACCGAGTTCAAAGAACCCAAAGGCGCGTGCGTCATATACTCAGCCGCACGACGAGCTTGCCAAGGTTGAATGTCGTTCTTGATTTTGTCAAGATCCAGACCATTCGGACCACGCAAAGGCTCCAACCAAGGACCACGGAAGTCCCAGAAACGCATGGTTTCACCACCAAAGATGATCTCGCCAGTCGGAGAACGCATCAAGTACTTACCAAGACCCGTCGGACCTTGAGCAGAACCTACGTTTGCACCCAACTTTTGGTCACGAACTAGGAAGGTCATTGCTTGCGCTTGAGATGCCTCTGGACCCGTTGGACCGAAGAATTCACTTGGGTAAGCAGTGTTGTTGTACCAGACCATAATCGATGCGATGAAGCCCATCAAGGACAACGCACCAAGACTATAGGAAAGGTAAGCTTCACCGGACCAGACCAATGCACGACGTGCCCAGCCAAATGGCTTAGTCAAGATGTGCCAGACTCCACCGAAGATACAGACAAATCCGATCCAGATGTGTCCGCCGATCAGGTCTTCCATGTTGTCTACGCTGATGATCCAGCCTTCGCCGCCAAAGGGAGCTTTGAGGAGATAGCCGAAAATCACAGCCGGGTTCAACGTTGGATTAGTAACAACTCGAACATCACCGCCACCGGGTGCCCAAGTGTCATAAACGCCACCAAAGAACATTGCTTTCGCCACCAGAAGGAATGCACCACAACCCAAAAGGATGAGGTGATACCCAATGATGTTCGTCATTTGGTTCTTGTCTTTCCAGTCGTAGCCGAAAAATGTGGAATACTCTTCCAATGTTTCAGGACCACGAACTGCGTGATAAATTCCACCCAACCCTAGAACCGCCGACGAAATCAAGTGCAACACACCTGAGACAAAGTACGGGAAGGTATCGATGATTTCACCACCGGGACCAACGCCCCAGCCGAGAGTTGCGAGGTGTGGCAACAGGATCAAGCCCTGTTCATACATCGGTTTCTCGGGGATAAAATGCGCAGTTTCAAAAAGCGTCATTGCGCCCGCCCAGAACACAATCAGGCCAGCATGGGCAACATGTGCGCCGAGTAGCTTACCGGAAAGGTTGATGAGACGTGCATTACCGGACCACCAAGCAAATCCACTGGATTCTTGGTCGCGGGTTCCTGCAAAATTCTGATTAGAGAGCGTTACCACGTGGCAGGACCTCCTCTGGGAAAATAAACTTCTCGTGGGGTTGATCTTGAGTCGCCATCCAAGCGCGGATGCCTTCGTT
>JAYUEU010000184.1:0-3265 GCA_043739065.1 Synechococcales cyanobacterium
GCACCCGGTTGATCAGAAATCAGATCAAACAGGATTTCACCAATGCAAATCACCATAGGAATCCCAAGGGTTGGAGGTCAAATTATTAACGGTTAGAGCCTCAGCAGTTAGGACATCAACCTGTATCACGCATTCCCGCTGCAATCCCGTTAATAGTCAACAGCGCGCCCCGTAATAGCTCACCTTTACTGTAGCGCGATCGCCCCTAATCTCACAACATCACAAATTGCTGTAAAAAGCTTCTACTAATTCATCTTCTGTCATGCCAGTTTCTAATAGAACTTTCTTAACTACGCGATCGAGAGAGTCTATGGCGCTAGTATCAATATTATTTCGGGTAACTTTGGGCGGTAGCAGTTTTCATAATTTTTAAAACCAATTTATTTTATTTTCTACGATTCGCTCTATTTCAACTTTCTTCTGACTTGATAGCTCTGATATGCCAAAACTTCCAATCTTCATTTGAATCAATGATTCTAAAACCTAGTCTTTCAAGTAATGCACCAAATTCTTTTAGACTTTTGAAATGTGAAGTTACTTCGTAAATCCAAAGTTGACCATCGAGTTTGAGTGTACGCGCTGCTTCTCGAAGGTAGTCATCACTGTTTAAACCCATGAGCGATAAATTAAATATAGCAACATCTAAACAGCTATCTTCTAGAGGAACTTGAGATACATCGCACTCGATAACGGAATCATTGATAGCGATGAAATCAAAGTTATGAAATGTATGTTTATCGGCTAATGCTTTAGAAATTAGGGCTTCACCACAACCAAAATCACCTACAACCAGATCGGAGCGCCTTTGTAGCCATTTAATAGATTCTTGATAGGGAAGAACAGACCAAGTTTTTCTAGCTTCTTGATAGAGGGTGTGATACTGCATCCACTCTTCAGGATTATTCTGTATACGTTCATAGTTGGTGTGACTATAGCTAGTATTCCAACGTGCATTCATGCGGCTGAAGTCTCCATAGTTAACATTGCGGCGCTGAACATCGGCGGGATCTGTGTCTGGAAGTGGCACAAAGATTCTGGGACGAACGATTGGTTTTTGCTCACAAGTTTTTAATCGCTCTAACCATTTTCGGAGATCGCGGAATGCTTGAGATTCTGTCCGCAGTTGTCCATCAGGCATCACACCATCAACGGCAGCATCGGCTACTGTTTGCTTATTTTGCAATCTTGCTAATCTTCCTTCATCCCAACTCCAATGTTCACCTTCATCTAAACCATAGGTAACAGGCATAAGAATTGAGAGCGTATCGTGAATTTGACCTTGACGATTTAAGCGTCCTTCTAACTGTTCAAGTTCAGCACTTGTCCAAGGTGGAATATTGAGAATTAAGCGATCGCAAACTTTTTGAAATCCATCAACACCTGTTGCCATAGCGCTACTGGCAATCAACACATCAATAGACCCATCAATAAAATTATTTTTTCCACTTTTATCGCCGCCCATGTGAAAACCAACTGTCCAGCCTGCACCTTCAATAGCGGCTTTTAGCTGATCGACTATGCCTTCAACATAATGGGTATAAACGATAGTTTTAGGACGAATTTCGTTAAGAATAGCTGGAATCCTTGCACTGGTTAGAATTTGTTCCATTTTTAGAATAGAAGTCCCTTCTTCACGAATTTTGTCTACTAGGTGAGTACAGTCAACGGGAATTTTAACTTTGTTAATTGTGATTTTGGGTTTGACTTTAGAGCGGATGCCCACAGTTGCAAATGCTTGATGCAGACGCATACAGTTGTTGATTGTGGCTTTTTCGCCAAGATCTTTACGTTCTACACCAGTGACTAATTCAACTAAGCTTTTACCTTCTTTGAGATTGTTGATCACAGGTGTTGCACTCATACCAAGTACATGAAGGTGAGGATTTCTCTCAGTAGCATTGGTGATTAGTGCGAGAACCATCTGCCGACGTTTAGATGGTTCTTCATTACGATGTTTGCAGCGATGAATCTCATCAACAATAATCAGGTCTATTTGGAAGCGGTCTAGGAGTTGTCGAATATGAGCAGGGGTTGATGGCTGCTGAAACATTTCATGATTGAGAATAATGTAGTGGTGTCCGCTTTCAATATCAATCCAATGCGGGTTAAAGTTTTTAGTTGTGACTCGGCTATCGGGAAATACTTCTTTGATTTCTGTGTGCCAGTTGGGAATTGTATCTAGTGGGCAAATAATCACCGTAAGATGAGCGTCAATAATGCGACTGCTAAGAATTCCACCGATGGTTTTACCTGTTCCAGTTAGCGATAGGTTTAACATTCGTTGTTGGTTGCGAAGTCTGACCGCCGCCAACTTTTGCATTAAGTTTGGTGGTGTAATTTTGCCATTGATGCGAAATGCCCAACCTGTGGGAATTTGCATATTTTGAGCCTGAGTATATTCATCAAGAAATTGATCTCGCACCTGACGACCATAACCTTCTTCGATAAAAGCTTCTACGCTTTCAACGGCAGATTCATCTTCAAAGACTTCTGCCCAAATCCGATTACGCCGAGAAGCAATAAAGAAATCAATAGCCTCCTGATCGGCTGACGCAACGATTTGACTGTTCAAAAACTCTAGACTTTTCTGGACTTTGATTCTTGGTAATTCACTAGGTTCTTCATTTTGCGCTGATAATTCACTACTAGCTTCAAAATCGTGAGTTGATTGAGATGTATTTGCAGCATCGACTATTTGTAGTTCATCATCAGCTTTGAGATTACTACCTGAGTTACTTTCGTCATTAGATGTTTTGACTTCTTTACCCTGAATTAAATCGTGAAGTTTTTGTCCTGACAGTCTCCCTTTAATGATATCTTTAACAATCTTCAATCCCTCAGAGTTGGTTGTTCCTAAAGCGCCTGATTGCTCAAATATTTTATACAATTCAGCTTGAGTTAGATTAGGAATGTAGCCTTCCAAACTAGCAACAAATTGCCGAATTGCTTCTAGACTCCATCCAAAACAACGAGAGCAACCACTATTACCTCGACTCCATGCACTATTAGTAATACTGCTTATACTTGTTTCCCATTCATATCCATCAATCGGACATTTAAACCAAGCTTTTTTGTTGGAACCTTTTGTTACTTTGTCAGGATATATGCCTAAAGTATTATTCTTCAGATAGTCCCAATACTGCCTAACATAATCTGGATATAGAGAAATCAATAGACCTCCTGCGAAAGTATCATGAAATCGTCTGTTCTAAAGATAAACTAAGCTCATAATTGTAAATCCCTGCAATTAAATTTAACCTTAATC
>JAYUEU010000185.1:0-3913 GCA_043739065.1 Synechococcales cyanobacterium
CTGTGCGGGTTTGAACTCCTAAACGACGATAGAGATTTTCGAGATATTTTCGGACTGTCGATTCACAACAGCCGAGAACGCCCGCAATCTCTATAATTTCTTGTCCCTTAATGATCAGATACATGACTTCCACTTGACAGGCCGTGAGACCCAACGATCATAATACTCTGCGAATACGTGTTCTGGTTGATACTTCATTTCTGTAGTGTCAAAGTTTGGCATACTACTTTTGTCCGTTACTTAGGATTGGCGACTTATATGTACTTTCCGGGGGCTTATAAAGTAGCTAGAAAAAACTTTTCATCTCAACTGAGAGAGGTGAGAAGTGTTGACTTTAGCTAGAAACTACTCTAGCTAAAGTATCCTAAAAAATAAATCTTAAGACGATCGTGAAAATTCTCAAATATGAGCGTTGCTGAATTAAAGTATGAATCAACAATTGCGTTAGTGATAGGCACTGCGATCGCAACTATTGTCATAACCAATGTTCAGCAACGCCTGCCCTAGATTCTGTGGACAACTTACGTCGATCGTGCTTTAGGTCAGTGCTCTAAACGTGCCACGCAGTTCACCAGCGCGATTCTTTTTGGTATGAAAATCCATGTAGAGGTTGCCAGCTTGCAATGCTTGCAGTTGTTCACTAGAAAGGGTGTACTCTCCCATAAGTCGGCCACCTAAGCCATTAGGATTCAGCATAATCGTCAGCGCGTATTGGAAAGGTCCATTCTTACCCGGTTCGCCGAGATGAATGTGGACTGCCGAAGTGATATTAGGATTGGGCGGGCTAACTGGATCGGTACTGTAGTCGCGGAAATCGCTCGATAAGCTGCTGAAGTCGCCACGCACGATTAAGCGATCGCCGACTAATACAGCACCAGCCACAGCTCTCGCCTCCGTCATTGGCGTGTTTGGTACGACGCTATCTGCTGTCAGAATGGCTACATAGCGTTGGCTCAAGTCCATCGGCCCCATCCCCGCACCCTGGGCCACTAGCGTCGCTTCGCGTAAATCTGCCATCAAATGCTGGTTTATCGGTTCTACTGTTGGGGACTGACTCCAAACCGGGGTTGCGATCGAAATCATCCATAAACAAGACATTAGCCCTAAGCATCCCGCCAACCAAACATTACTCCGAATTCGAGCGCGTTGGCCGAAACCACGACCGAGACGAAACCAGTTGAAGAACGACTGTGAAGACTTACTCATTACAATTTATCCTTTTAAAAAATCAATTGAAGTAAAATTATACGTTAACAATTCTGGTTTTAATGTCTTAGTTCCGACATTCCAATAATTTCGGCACTATCACTAATTTCCCCGCGTCGAAACTGTCCTGCTGCGAGATTCGCCATTTGATTACCCAGATTATGCCGATCGCTTTCTAAACCATACCGATCGCGGTTTTTGATTTGGGCTAATCTTCCTTTTCGACCTAGCGCATCACTATGCCCCATAATGTGGTGGAATGTTGCAAATACTTTGGGATTAGTTTGGAGCGCTAAAAGCTGGAGCCATAGGTCACGATGGTCAATAGGATTGCCTTTGGTATTGAGCCAGCCATTATGTTGCCATTTATCAATCCAATTATGATTAATTGCATCGATCGCATATTTAGAATCTGAAAAAATTGAACTCGATTGTGAATGCTGTTTCAAGTATTGCAATGCTGTGATTAAGGCTAAAAGTTCTACCCGCTGATGAGTGCTGTGGGCTTCTGTTCCGCCCAATGTGATTATAGTATCGTCACTAAACCAAACAATGGCCGCATAGCCGCAAATGCCTCGTCCACCATAAGGTGCATATCCTCCACTTCCGTCGGTGTAGATGGCATTGATCAAAAGAGGCGCTTGCACGGGCAATGTTGGGGCTTGTAAAGTGGACTTAATTTAATTTTAAGGGCTTTTGGGAACCGGAATGCATATTACAATTTTGACCTATGGTTCTCGCGGAGATATCCAGCCATTTGTGGCGCTGGGTGTGGAGTTGATGCGATCGGGGCACAGCGTTCGGATGGCAGTTCCGGCACTATTTAGAGACTTTATAGTAGCTCAAGGAGTAGAATTTGCTGCATTGTCTGGTGATCCACAAGCATTATTACGATCGGATGCAGGGCAAGAATTATTAAAGGCGGGCGCCAATGGATTGAAGTTTTTGAAAAGCTTTGGAGATTTAGTTCGATTAGATTTGCCGGGAGTCTTAGCAGATTCAATGGGAGCTTGTACTGGAACTGATTTGATTGTGGCGACGGGTTTTACATTTTGGGGCTTGGAGATTTCGCAAGCTATGAATATTCCCTGCGTTTTTGCTAATGTAAATGCTTTGAGTCCTACCCGTGAATTCGCAATTCCGTCCATACAATCTGGATTAGTTCCACCTATTTTAAATAAATTGAGCTATCCATTATCCTTAATTCCGTTTTGGCAACTTTATCGAGAGCCATTGAATGCTTGGCGTAAATCAGAACTAGGATTACCGCCACTGGGGATTTTTGATGAACCGACCGATCGATTACAAAAAACAAATATGCCTTTTTTGTATGGTATCAGTCCGTCGGTATTGCCTCGTCCTCAAGATTGGCCGCCGCAGTTACATATGACGGGATATTGGTATTTAGATCAACCTGATTTCCAGCCCTCTGCGTCATTGATTGATTTCCTAGATTCAGGGGAACCTCCGGTTTATATTGGTTTTGGGAGCATGGCCGAGCGTGATGCGACAGAATTAACAGAAATAGTACTTGCCTCATTATTGAAATCAGGACAGCGCGGCTTGTTATTATCCGGCTGGGGTGGCATTGAACAAACAGATTTGCCTGATACCGTATTGAAAGTAGATTCAGCACCACACGATTGGTTATTGCCGAAAATGGCTGCTGTCATTCATCATGGTGGTGCCGGGACAACCGCTGCCGCATTACGATCGGGCCGTCCATCTATGGCTGTTCCGTTCTTTGGAGATCAACCATTTTGGGGCGATCGAATTGCAATGTTGGGTGTGGGTGTTCGCGCTGTACCGAGGCTTCAGTTATCGATTGATACCTTGTCATCATCTATTGGCGCATTAGTTAATAATCAGGGGTTCAAAGCTAATGCAGAACAATTGGCTGATCAAATTGCTTTAGAAAACGGAACTCAAAATACAGTTCAAATTATTCAATCCCATTATTTATGTCAGTAGATAATCAAATTCTGTAAAGGGTCTCCGTAAATTTGCGGAATCTAAATTCGTGCTTTTGTATGAAGGGAAAGAGTCCGATCGTGAAGCTTGTATCAAGCAGCCGCAGCGATCGTGCCTCTAAATTGTGGTTACATGCCCCCAATCTTCATTCCTTAAGATTCATGAAATTCTCCACATTTATTCCTGAAAATCAAACGTTTAGTCCCATTTTAGAAGGTTTACTTGATGCTGTTTTAATTGCTGATGTTCAAGGTGTATTACTCTACACCAATCTCTCTGCCCAAAAAATCTGTCGTCAATTAAACATCGTTAATCTTCAGACTCATGCGATTTGGAGCATTTGTGAACTGCTTAAGTCTCAAATCGATCGAGCCTTAATTTTAGAATCAGATTTAACAATCGCACAAACTCAATATCGGATCCGAGTTCAATGGCTTAATTCAATTGAAGAAGCTCAAGACAATCGATTAATTATACGTTTTGAAAATCAACAGCATTCTATGCGCTGTACGGCTGTTTTTGATGCTCAATACTTTAGACTGACTCCGCGAGAATCAGAAGTATGGGATTTGCGAAATCAAGGCCGATCGCGTCGCGAAATTGCAGATCAGTTGTATATTTCGATCGATACGGTAAAAAAGCATTTAGCAAACATTCAAATAAAACGTCAAACCTACCTTGAGGCTACTAATTAATGGATTACGTCTAATGACCCCCGATTTCGATTTAAAACGCT
>JAYUEU010000186.1:0-8206 GCA_043739065.1 Synechococcales cyanobacterium
TGTTTTTGCTGATTTAGGAAATAGATAATTTCACTACGATAGCTGTAGTAATTGGGATGATTAATGACTTCCATCCGCTTACGAGGTCTAGGAATATCAACTTTCATCAATTGACCAATTTTCGATTCTGGTCCATTGGTCAACATCACAATCCGATCGCTCAGCAAAATCGCTTCATCGACATCATGGGTCACCATAATAGCCGTGACCTTGTTTTCCTCACAGATTTTCATCAATTGTTCTTGAAGATTACCCCGCGTCAAGGCATCCAACGCCCCAAATGGCTCATCTAAGAGCAATAGCTTCGGTTGAATCGCCAACGCACGAGCGATCGCCACCCGCTGTTTCATTCCTCCAGAAAGCTGGGCTGGGGGCTTATCTGCCGCGTGACGCAATCCGACTAAATCAATATGACGTTCAATGACTTCTTCTTGCTCTGCTTTAGAAAGATGCCCCATGACATTCTTCACCGCAAGTCGAATATTTTCCCGCACCGTCATCCAAGGTAAGAGAGAATAGTTTTGAAAAACCACCATCCGATCGGGACCAGGACGAAGAATTTTCTCCCCTTGCAACATCACCACACCTTCAGTGGGTAAGTCTAAACCTGCCACCATATTCAGCAATGTCGATTTACCACAACCGGAATGGCCAATTAGGGAAATGAATTCACCTTTTTCAATTGACAAATCAATCCCTTTCAGAGCAACGTAAGTCCCTCCATCATTCAAATTAAAGGTCTTTTCTAAATTTTCAACAGTCACAAATGACATAATGGTTTCCCCTACATGGATACAGCTTTGCTACTTTTTAGGACTGTTGATCCTAGGACTGTTGACCGGGCAAGATCTTATTCTGTAACCAATCCATCATTTTATCCAATCCCCAACCCACAAGTCCGATGTACACCAGTGACAGAATGATTTCACTGACTAATCCATTTTGGTAAGCATTCCAGATGAAGAAACCAATTCCCACAATCCCAGACATTACGATTTCTGCTGCAATAATTGCCAACCAAGCCAAACCGATCGCAATCCGTAATCCTGTGAAAATATAAGGCAATGCAGAAGGGAACAAAATTTTGGTATAAAACTCCCATTTTGGCAATTGTAAAACTTGGGCCACATTGGTGTAATCCTGAGGAATTTGTTTGACACCTACCGCTGTGTTAATCAAAATTGGCCAAACTGCGGTAATGAAAATCACAAATAATGCAGCAGGTTGGTTTTGTTGGAGCGCTGCTAACGCGATCGGAACCCAAGCCAATGGCGGTACCGTTCTTAGGATTTGGAAAATAGGATCGAGACCTTTATAAACCCGCTCATTTAGTCCAATCAATACACCAACGGCAATACCAACGACTGCTGCGATCGAGTAGCCAATGATCACCCGTTGCAGACTTGCAAAAATCTGCCAAAATAAGCCTTTATCTGTACCTCCCCGATCGTAAAAGGGATAAAGAATTAATTGCCAAGTGTCTTGAACAACTCTGATAGGTCCGGGTAGCGTTTGATTAAACTTCGAGAAGATCTCCCAAAGAACCAACAAGATGATTAACGTAACGAAAGGCGTGACAAAATCATCAATAATTCGCGTTTTGAGTTTGTCATCAATCTTGAACTTAGTTTTCGTTGTGGAACGTTTTTCAGCAAGGGTCATGGATCAGGTCTCCTAGATATAATGACGAGTTTTATGAAAATGCGATCGATTATTAATCAATCTTCTTCAAGCTATTTCAATGAATTGAGGCGATAAGACAGGGAATGGATGATTCTATTGGTGAATACGATCGGAGCCTAATATCGATCGGTTTAGCACTTTCGTTGTCCCGATCGTCTACCTAAAATGCAAATCCCAAAAAATGCAAATCCAAGGTCATAACCGATTGATTCACCAATAAACTCATGAGTAACTAGACTCACAAGGAAATCACAAGGAAATCCCTAAACTAAGCTCGCTTGATCTTGAGGCTACTGAGATAAGCCTCTGGACTGGCTGGATCAAACTTCACACCATCGAAAAATTCCTCAACCCCGCGTGAAGTACTGGTGGGAATATCGGCTACTGGAATACCTATTTCTTGCGCACATTGTTTCCATAGATCTTCTCGGTTGATCTTAGGAACCATTGCTTTCAGCGAATCGTACTGGGCCTTATCAAGGAAATTCCAGCGACGGCTTTCGGTCAAGAACCAGAGATCATGGCTTTGATAGGGATAGGAAACACTACCCTTTTTGTCTTTCCAATACAACACAGCCTGTTGCTTATCATCTACCACTCGTTCACCGAGATCATATTTACCCATGAGCGGCGCTTCTAAGACATTCTCAGGAACACCAAAATATTCTCGTTGAGACACGATCGCAGCCAATTCTTTACGATTATTGAAATCATCAGCCCATTGCTGCGCTTCCATAATCGCCTTCAACAATGCCTTCGTCGCCTTAGGATGCTTATCAACCCAATCCTGTCTCATGGCCAAATATTCTTCTGGATGGGCGGCCCACAGCTCAGCCGTCAGTGCTGAAATAAATCCACTCTTTTCTGCAACAATCCGATAAGGCCAGGGGTCACCTGTACTAAATCCATCCATCACGCCCCGCTTCATATCCGCCACTGTTTGGGATGAAGGTACGGTTAATAGCTCTGCATCGACATCTGGATCAACCCCACTCGCTGCCAGCCAATAGCGAATCCAAAAATCTTGATTAACTTTAGGGTAGGTATAGGCGGCTTTAAATCGATTGCCACTAGCGGTCAAATCCGAAAAATATTTGGCATCAACTTTCAAGCCAACGTTTTTACCCTTGTGCTTGTTCGCGATCGCAATTCCATTTCCCTGGGTATTCAACTGACATAGAACATACATCGGGATCTTAGTCCCATCGGTAATAATACCCTCACTAATCAGGTAGGGCATCGGCATTTGCCACTGGCCACCATCAATCCCACCACCGGCAGAACCGATTTTAATGTTATCGCGGGCAGCTCCCCAGTTGGCTTGCTTATCGACTTTGACATCGGTTAGACCATGCTTAGCAAAAAAGCCCTTAGCAAAAGCAATCACGATCGGTACAGACTCTACGATCGGAATATAACCTAGTCTAACCGTCTTAACTTCTGGTTCTTCGCCCGCCTTAACCCCAGAACCCGCAGCGACATTAGGGGCAGTGGAACTAGAGGCACCAGGATTATTCGACGGCGGTGTCCCTAAACAACCTTTTAATGCGACAGACCCCGCAACCGCGCCCATGGCAAATAAGAACTGACGACGATGGAACGATGGCATAACGGCTTCTCCCTCAAGAATTAGGCATTAACGAAAATCAACAAAATTAGATAGAAGCAATCAATTTTTATTGTGAATTTGATAGTCATCTTCTATTCATATAATAATCATAATGCCTAGGTTGAATAGAGAAAAGCACTAGTTAATGATAATTACCATAGACTTTATGTATGGTAAATTAGAGAGGAGCCATTTACGGTTAGATTCAGTCCTATACCTGTCTAAGCCATGACCCAAGCCACACTACATCAGCTCAATATCCTCGAAGCGATCGCCCGTCACGGCAGTTTTACCCGTGCAGCAGAGGAGCTTAAGTTAACTCAACCGACGGTTTCCCAGCAGGTCAAACAATTGACAAAAGCTATAGGTCTACCGCTTTTTGATCAAATAGGTAAACGTCTATACCTGACCGAAGCGGGCCAGTCCGTCCTAGCAGCTAGTCGAGACATTGCCGATCGGGTCGCCCAGCTTGAAATGCATCTTGGCGATCTACAAGGCATGGAGAAAGGACGACTGCGTCTCTCCACAACTACCACCGCGAAATATTTCGTCCCACGTCTCCTGGGTCCCTTTCACAAGAAACATCCCGGTATCACGCTTTTCCTGGAGATTACCAACCAAGCCGAAGTCATAAAACGGCTAGCGAACAATGAGGATGATCTATACTTCACGGGCCGTCCACCGCGAGATCTGGATATAGAACTACGGCCCATTTTGCCGAATCCACTGGTCGTCGTCGCCAATCGATCGCATCCTCTAGCCCAAGAAAAAAGCATTCCTCTCAAACGCCTCGCACAAGAACAGATGATCATGCGAGAGTCTGGTTCTGGGACTAGGACGATCGTCGAACAGTTTTTTAGTGATAATCGATTAGATGTTACAACCATCATCGATCTGACCAGCAACGAAGCAATTAAGCAGGCGATCGTAGGTGGACTAGGCATTTCAGTCCTCTCTCAACATACCCTTGCCCTCGAAAACAATGAAAGCCCCCTCGTCATTTTGGACGTGGAAGGCTTCCCAATTCAGCAATACTGGTACTTAGTCTATCCATCCGGCAAACAAATTTCGATCGCGGCTCAAGCGTTCATTGATTTTATTCTTGATGAAGGAAAGCAAACAATCGAACAAGCCTTAGCCAATGCAATGCAATAGTCTTACAAGTTTTCTATGTCTTATTTATATTTATAGAGATAAACATCTTTAAGAAACTGAATTATGAGTTTCAGATTCTTTCGCAATGACCGAAGGTGAAGGGATTTCTTCTTTCTTACGAGATTCAAGCCAAAGCGGAAGACCGATCGCAACGGCAACCAAAAACAGAGCCACAAATGCAAATTGAGTTGCAAAATCGATCAACTTCTCAAGCGGGACCACTTGACCTGCAAAGTAAGAAAGAGTCACCATCACGGTCGCCCAAGTTACAGCACCTGCGACGTTGTAGACCATAAACGACCAGAATGGCATTCCCGAAATTCCCGCCAATGGACTAGCAAATACTCGAAACAGCGCAATAAATCGACCAAAAAAGACCGCTTTACCCGCATTTTCTCCAAATTTTCGACGCAAATCCTGAAGCTGACTCTCTTGAAAACGCAACAGTTTACCCAGCTTAGCTAGAAGTGCCCAGCCACCCTTTGCTCCAATCCAGTAGCCGATCGTGCCACCTAGTGCTGCTCCAAACGCCGCACAACACAGAACCCACTGAAATTCTAGTTGATTGCTTCCTGCTAAAAATCCGCCCACTAGTGTTACGGTCTCTCCCGGAATCGGCAATCCTAAATTCTCTAAGAAAATTCCAAAAAAAACAGCCCAATAGCCATACTTCTGAGCAATTTGCTCAATAATCTCGGGAGAGAGAAAATCAAATGACATGGACAGACCCTTTACAAAGCTTCACTAGTTAACATGATTGCGCGGGACTCCTCAGACTGTCAATGCCATAAATGACACGATTAAAGTCCTATGACAAGTATAAGTCGCTAGATTTACATGATCTTACAGGACAACCTTAAATGATTAACCAACGCGTCTAGTCCTAGGCGGTAGCTATCCGCTCCAAAGCCAGTAATTTGGCCCACAGCGATCGGAGCGATGTAGGAATAGTGGCGAAATTCCTCACGGCGATGAATATTACTAAGATGAACTTCAACGGTCGGAATATTGACTCCCGACAGGGCATCTCTCAGCCCAACGCTAGTGTGAGTATAGGCTCCTGGATTAATCAGAATCCCATCTCGCGTCCCCAGGGCTGAATGAATCAAATCAATCAATTCACCCTCGTGGTTTGACTGAAAACAATCTAGCGTAACCCCTAGCAAATTCGCCTGTGCCATGAGTGTCCGATTAATGTCTTCTAGAGTATGAGAACCATATATTTCAGGTTCCCGTTTCCCTAAAAGATTTAAATTCGGACCGTGCAAAACCAAAATACGCATTGCGAATACGTGACTCAAACAAAGTACGTGTTAAGGATCTATCTACTAATAACGAGGGCGATCTACCGGGATAGGGATTAGCTCACGCTCAGGCTGGACCTCGGGGCCAAGCAAAGCATCAATTATTTTTTGGGTGAGTTCCTTGAGCTTATCCAGCAGTGTGTCAATGAAATCCATGAACAGACCTCTTCTTTGATATTGTCTGAATCCAACTTCGCCCATAACGGATCTTTAAAAGGGGATTAATCCTCTAGAACGTCAAGGGAGACCCTTAAAATCCAATTTTAACAAGAAATTGCAGTAAAGCCAAGAGATGGGTCTTGAATTTATTATGCATTTCTGAACTCATTGTAACGGAATATTTACATATTAACAGATCGATTTATACGAATTATGAGGCTAAAAATGAACTCTCGGTTTAGATCATTCTCTAGCCCTAAGCTAGTTCTCTTGAATAAGCTGACGTCGCAACAGATCCAATGCCGTGCAAATTGTCACTAATCGAACCCAATCTCGGCCCCGATCGCCAAAGTGAAACGCTTGGGCTGTCGTGCCATCTGGCCCGGAAATTCCCACATACACGAGTCCTACAGGCTTCGTATCACTTCCACCGCCCGGTCCAGCAATGCCCGTTACGCTCAAGCCCCAAGTCGTCCCAAGCCGATCGCGCACTCCCGCTGCCATTTGCTCAGCCACAGCAGCACTAACCGCTCCATCAGTTTCTAAAAGCGCTGGGTCTACGCCTAAAAGAGAAACCTTGACTCGATTGTCATAAGAAATTATGCCGCCCCAAAAATAATCAGAACTACCCGGAGCTGTCGTCAGAAGTTGGCCAATGCCGCCGCCTGTGCAAGATTCAGCAACCGATAAAGTTTGATCTCTATGACGTAAGAGTTGACCGACCACACTCCCTAAGGAATCCCCATCGGCCCCGTAGCAGTCAATGCCAGCGATCGATCTCAGTTCGGCTTCTACAGGCGAAATTAACGCGATCGCCTCAGCCTCAGTTTTTGCTTTTGCCGAAATTCTCAGCTTGACCTCACCTTTATTTGCGTAGGGAGCCACCGTTGGATTAGCCTGCTCTAAATAGCCACTCACCCGCTCAGCCAAGGATGACTCAGACACGCCCCAAAACCGGAGCGTTCGCGAAATGATGGTCTCGCTGGCCCAACCCTTCGATCGCAGCAATGGCACTGCCGTATCCTGCCACATTCGCTTCATTTCAGTCGGGACACCAGGAAACGTCAAAATCAAGACATTCGGCTTCGGTTCCCAGATCATTCCGGGCGCTGTTCCGATCGGATTCGGCAGAATATCCGCCCCCAGTGGTCGTTGGGCTTGCTTACGATTGCTGTCGGTCATGTGACGACCGCGTATCTTAAATTTATTCGCAATATCCTCAATCACAGCCGCGTCTTCAATCAGCTCAACTCCAAATGTCTGAGCGATCGTCTCAGTAGTTAAATCATCGGGCGTTGGCCCTAGACCACCCGTAAAAATAATTAAATTTGCTCGCTCTGATGCGATCGAAATAGTCCGGCTCAAACGCTCAGGATTATCGCCAACCGTACTTTGGTAATAGTGCGCGATTCCTAACTTAGCCAATTCCTTCGCAAGATACTGGGCATTGGAATTCAGAATATCCCCCAGCAGCATCTCTGTACCGACACTAATTACTTCAGCGATCGTCATGATGCCCCACTCTTAAATTTCATCCTAAAATTACAAATCACTTAAACTTCTCTAGCAATTAGGCTTGCTTAGCAATCTGCCAAACGCGCCAAGACGCAAAGATCAAGATCACTGAGGCGATCGCAGCGTAGCCAAAGCCATTAGGCATCCCCGAAAACGCCAACGCTAGGCATCCCACCCAAAGCGTTAATGAGTAGATAAATAAGACAGTACGCCGATGGGATAACCCTGCTTGCAAGAGGCGATGGTGCAGATGACGATTATCTGCAATAAATGGAGACTTTCCACTACGGACCCGATCGAGAATAACAGCAGACATATCAACGATCGGTACGGCCAAAATCAAGGGCAACAGCACCGCCACCGTAGTCACTCCCTTCACGAGACCAATGACCCCGACACCCGCTAGCGTAAATCCAACAAAATAAGATCCACCATCACCCATAAAAATCTGAGCGGGATTAAAGTTATATCTCAAAAAGCCCAAACAGCAGCCTGCCAATGCCGCCGCAACCACTGCCGCTGCGGGCTGATTCATGGCCAGACAAGTAATCATCATTATTAGGGATGCAATTCCGGAAACCCCTGCGGCCAATCCATCTAACCCATCAATCCAATTAATTGCATTGGTAATCCCAACTAACCAGACCACCGTCAATACAAGGCTCAATATCTCAGGCAACTGCGCTAGACCACCGTGTAGCTCTGTTATGCCAGGAACCGATAAAAAGTTAATCTGCACTCCCATCTGCCAAGCACCGATCGCAACAACCACTTGGGCTAC
>JAYUEU010000187.1:0-5313 GCA_043739065.1 Synechococcales cyanobacterium
GATCCCTACAAAAAATCAACAATTAGAATCAGAAAAAGTTGTAAATCAAATTCTTATTGCTAAAAAATCTGATCCAAATGCTGATATATCTACATTAGAAACAGAATGCGATCGGCTCGTCTATCAACTTTATGAATTAACAGAAGCAGAAATCAAAATTGTAGAGGGTGTAAATGATGGAAAGTAGGAGTAAAGAATTACCCGGCGTGACTCTACACCATCTCGAAATCATTACGAATTTATCAACCCGCCAAAACGATCGTCGCTGTTAGATTCAATTCTGGGAATGTGGGAGAAACGATCGTATCTTCACCCTTGAAGGTTTGGAATTGATAAGCCCCATTGGTTAGAGTGCCGACTTGGACCCAAGCGCGATCGGGATCTACAATCCAATATTCAGGAATACCGATCGCAGCGTATTGATCACGTTTGTCCAGATAGTCACGTTTGTAATTGTCTTTGGATTCATTGCCAGGTGAAACAACCTCAACTACAAGCCGTGGCGGTGGCATTTGGCAGGTAATAGTTAGGCGTTTTGTATTGATGGATAAGTG
This sequence comes from Synechococcales cyanobacterium, assembly GCA_043739065.1. GTDB lineage: Bacteria > Cyanobacteriota > Cyanobacteriia > Leptolyngbyales > Leptolyngbyaceae > JAAFJU01. Next base: position 555 of record JAYUEU010000187.1, read on the forward strand.
AACTTCATCCAACACCGTTAAGTCTGGGAATCGGTTTCTAGGCTTGCCTATAACTTCAACCTCACAAGAGTGGGGACGGATAAGTCTGAAGGGCACCCCGATCGAAATCAACGCAAACTGAATAAGGAGAGCGATCGCGTCGTTACGCATTGATTCGGTCATAAGCTCAACTAATTCCCCGTCCCAATATTCACAGCGCTCTTCTGGCAAATCAGATGGATCAGCCGTTAGGTAATCTTCAAAACTGGCAAAACGTTGAGATGTATAAGTCATCCGTCAACCTCCGTTTTACTTCAATATTCACATTATATCGTCATACCATAGCTCTCACAAACTGCAATGTGATGGACTTGTGAGGGCTGAAACCCTTGGTAATGGTGGATGGGATGGATGGGATGGACTTTTGAAAAAGTAATTAGAAAAAAGAGAAAGAAAGATTGATGGCATTGCTGATTTTTTTACCGTTCGGTCAGCCAATAAAATTGATAGGCTTGTAGTACTAACCGATCGTCGTATTGTGTTGCCATTCGACCACTATACAAATCAACCCATTGGCTACGTCCGGCTACTCCTTTAATTCCAATTTCTCCCATATCGACATACTGAGGATTACTATCAAAATTAGCAATAACCAAGACCTTTTCTGAGGGGCGTTGATAATCGAAACGAATAAAACATAACAAATGCGGATTTTCGATCGATAAGAGTTCTCGGTTATTAAAATCAGCAAAGGCAGAAATTTCTTTACGAATAGCAATCATTTTTTTCATTGCCGTAAAGATCCTATATTCCACCGTTCCTTGCTTAGAGCGTAATTCTGCTTTTTCCCAATCAATTTTTGGGCGATGTATCCAGCGATTGTCAGTCTTTTTGATTAGATCATCAATATAGCTATAATCATTAAGGACACCTAAAGTATCTCCATTGTAGATTAGGGGAAGACCACCAAAAGATAAAATAATGCTGTGCATCAACAAAATTCGATTAATTGAGCTAGCAATCAAACCTTCATCTGCTTTTTCTAATGCTGATTCCAATCCAATTAAGGACGCTAAAGATCCACAGATCCTAGCATCGCCAGTCGCATCATTTGGCATAAATAACTTTCCACGAGCCATGCCATCATACTGACCACTGAAGTAGTTAATTAAAAATCGACGATGGGCATGAGGCTCGTAGTCAACAGCACGCATATCATTATCATCAAATCCAAATCCAATATCGTCATGACAACGTACATAATTTAGCCAGGTAGCCCGTTCAAGCTTGGAAGGAAGATTCTTGATTCCTTGATACAATAATTTTGTATTGCGTGTTGCTATTCCATCCCAAAGTAAGGCCATTAATGTAGCATTATAAGCAATCTCACATTCCTTAGCGACGATCGCATCTTCCCCAAAATATTTAATTACTTCAAATGGAGCAACGATCGCCTCCGCAATGAACAATACTCCCGGTGCCGTGACCTGACAGCAATCCTTCATAAGCTGCAAAATCAAATGGGCATTTCGTTCATTTTGACAAGAAGATCCAATTTTTTTCCATAGAAACGCCACCGCATCAAGTCTTAGAATATCAACCCCTTGATTGGCCCAAAACAAAATGATATCCAGCATTTCAATGAAGACGGCAGGATTGCTATAATTCAAATCCCATTGATAATTATTAAAAACGGTCATCACCCATTTTCCCATTTCGGGATTCCAGGTAAAATTCCCGGGTGACGTTGCTGGAAAAACCTCTGGCATACTTCTTTCAAACATGTCGGGAATCTCCCGATTATCAAAAGTATAATAATAGTCTTGATATACCGAGTCGCCTGCGATCGCCTTTTGCGCCCATTCATGCTCATCGGAGGTATGATTAAGCACAATATCAAGAACGAGTAAGATGTCATCCCGGCGACATTCCTCCGAGATCTGACGAACATCATCAAGAGTCCCTAAACGATCGTCAACCTCCCGAAAGTTGCTGACCGCATATCCTCCATCACTTTTCTCCTTCGGACACATCAAAATAGGCATAATGTGAACTAAATTGATGCCTAACTCCTGAAAGTAGCTAAATTTATTCAGCAAATCAGCTAAATTGTCAGCAAAACCATTGCTATAAAGCGCCATTCCTACCCATTTCTGCGACAAAAACCAATTGTGATCCTGTTCGCGCTGCATATCAATCTTCTCTAAATCCGCCGAGCGATCGATATAGCCCTTAGCCATAGTCTCGACCAAACGGAGCATTTGTGCTTCTACATCATCCCGATGACCGTATAAATTAAAAAATAACGAATAAATTGTATAAAAATTGGCCCCCAGTCGGGTATAAAAATGGCGCAAATCCTGTCGGCGAATTTCTGGCTTTAGATGATCAAGAATTGAATTTAATAGAGAATGAGAAATTTGCTCGTACATCTTGTCTACCTGAATTGCCCGCTAAAAAATACTGTAACAATAAAGTTAATCTGACAGAAAAATTACTTTAATCCATTACTCTGACAAACCACTCTCGTGAATTATTCTAACAACTAGAATCGCTGCAATATTTAGTTGTCATACTCTTTAATTCCAGTCTTGACTAAACGCTCGGTAGAATTCAGCATCAGCGATCGTAGCACCACGCCGAGTAACGAGTTCAGCAGCAAACTCTTGTGCTCGTTCTAAGGTCGTTGCGATCGGCCATTGCTGACTTAAGCCTAATAAAAATACCGAAGCAAAGGCATCACCTGCACCTACCGTATCTATCACTTGGGCTTTTACCTTTGGCTGAACCGAGATAAATTCTTGGTTGCTGTAGACGATCGCCCCTTTTTCTCCCAAAGTAACGATAATTCCCTCAAGGCCAAATTTCTCACAAAACTGCTGAATTGCTAATTCCAAACTTGGTGCTTTAGAACCCAACTCAGACAATTCATCTTCATTCAGTTTTACCCAAGTCGCATCGTGCAAGAGTGGGAATAAGGTATCTCGATTCCACCAAGGCGAACGCAAATTAACATCCATAAAGATATTGCCTTGATGACGCGCTTTCAATACATTCAACGTCTTTAATGCGATCGGATTTCGTAACGCCAACGAACCGTGATACAAAAAACTCTGCGTCGTCTCCTGTGTTGTCTGTTGTATTATGTCCTGCGTTACCTGCGTGCTTATCTCTGGAATCAATTCCGCATCAATAAAATCATAGGCACTATCTACAATAATTTCATAGCAAGGTTCACCATCCTGAAATTCAATTTTCACTCGCCCTGTTGGATGCTGTGAATCAGATTGCAATGCCACCTGACTCATTCCCCAATCCGCCATTAAATCCTTAATGACCTGACCCTCAGCATCATCTCCAATCCGGCTGATCAATTGGGGCGAGAGTCCAAAGGCTTGAAGATGCCAAGCGACATTAAACGGGGCACCTCCTAAAATTCGACTACCATCAGGAAAATGGTCAAATAATACTTCGCCAAATATATATATAGGTGTATCCATAGGTAATTTCTTCTGCATTTAGATTACTCCATCCAAGATTTAAGAGTTGGGTGATAATAGGCGATGCCTTCCAAAATTCCGGCACTATAATTACCATTCATACCTAAAAATCCGCCACTCGCGTGATAAAAATAGTCACTCGTTCCATTGTGTTGGGTTTGGAACTTGGCCTGGGCGATCGTATCTTCATCAGCATTCGCGACCAAAACAGCAGGAACTGCACTCGCTAATACAGGTAAATCATTACCACTATCGCCAGCAAAAACCGTATTACTGTGATCAAAGCCCTGCTGTTGCATTAAAAACTCTACCGCATGTAGTTTGGTCGCATGGGTCGGCAATATATCTAATAGTCCAATGGAAGCACTTTCATCAATGCTATAAATTAGCGTAGCTTCAATATTATTTTCTTTGAGTCGATTGCGCATACAGTCCTGTAAAGGCACCAAGTCAGTCTCTAAAGGTAAGTAATAACTCAATTTATAGTGATTTTGTTTAGCATCTTCTTGCAAAGTTAAATACGTCAAATCAGTTATGTCAGCAAACAATGATGGTAGTTCACTCGCCTTAAAGCCCAGCCAGTCTTTCGCAATTTCGGCTTCCCAGCTTGATGAATATTGCCAACGATCGCCCGTGACTTGATACATCGTAGTCCCCACATCTCCAATAACCCATTCAGGTAAAGGAATTTTATAGTCTTCGATCGCCGATTGAACTAGAGAAGAATGTCGGCCACTCACATACGCCAAAGTCACTTCAGGACGACTCACGAACCGGGCAAATCTAGCCGCCGCATCGGGAGATTCTGGAGCTTCTCCATTGGGCAATAGAGTCCGGTCCAGATCTGTACAAATCAAAAGTTTTTTCATCTTCAAACACCCTATCAACAGTAGTAATAAAAAAATGGCCTAGCTAGATTTAAACTAGAGAAATCTGGGCTAATGTGAGAGTCATAAGACCCGTCATAATTAACTCTCTTAATTGAAGAAAATTAGCAATTAAAGAAATTATAATGCTCGATCGCCTCTAAAATTCCCCAAGCATGGGCACCCTCGGCAAAATGAACCTGCTCAACATCGTTTAAACTACCCAACTCTTCACTATGTCGATTGGCCACCACCACCCCCAACGTATTGCCCCGCAGCATATCTTCATCACCGCCTGATCCCCCTGTCACCAAAACGCGCTCTAAAGGAATATTCCATTGCCGCGCCACATAACGTAAAGCTTGTCCCTTGGAAGCTCTGGCGGGCACAAAATCAAGGTACTGGCCAAAAGAT
>JAYUEU010000188.1:0-8158 GCA_043739065.1 Synechococcales cyanobacterium
CTGGGTGACAAGCAAGCCGCTTCAAGAGATTGGACAGCCGCACTTCAAATAGATCCGAGCTTAACTTATTTGCAGGTTAACCAAGCCTACGCCACCATGGAAGGGGGCAATCCGGAAGCTGCATTGACGGAACTCGACCAAGTGTTGCGCCTTAAGCCGGCTGACGTGGCGGCCTTGGTTAATCGGGCTTATGTAAAACAGCAATTGGGTGATCGCAATGGTGCCCTAGCTGATTTGGAACAAGCGCTTCAGATTCAAGGGGACTCCCCTGAAGCCTATCTCAATCGCGGGTTGATTTATCAGCAAATGGGCCGCGATAACGATGCAATTCAAGATTTGACGATGGCGATTAAGGCCAAACCTGACTATGCTGAAGCCTTTTATAATCGTGCCATTGTTTACACCACAGAGAACAAATTTGATTTAGCGGTCGCAGATCTGACGAAAGTGATTGAAATTCAACCCACCCGATCGGATGCATTTTATCAACGCGGATTACTTTACTCCATGTCCCGCAACCGATCGGCAGCGATTGAAGATTTTGAACAAGTTCTAAAACTGCGTCCAGAAGATGCCGCAACCTTTAAAGCTGTGGCTGACCTACGGGCAGATAATGGCGATCTGTCTGGAGCTTTAGAGGATTATAACCGTGCCATTCAATTGGATGCGAACTTGGCCGATGCCTATGAAAGTCGCGGGAAGGTGCGCGGAAAAATGGGCGATTATCAGGCTTCTGTTGATGACTATACTCGCGTCATTACCCTAGATACCCGCAATATCAATGCGTTTTATCACCGAGGCCAAGCCCGCCAACAGCTTGGGGACGGCATGGGTGCGATCGCCGATTATTCTGAAACTCTACGCCTCAATCCTGCTCATGCTGAAGCGCTGTATGGTCGTGGAACGCTGATGGCTCAAATGGGACAGACCATGGCGGCCAAGAATGACTTGCAGCAAGCTAGTAAGCTTTATCTCCAGCAAGGAAAAGCGGAAGGGTATCGGACGACATTGAATTGGTTGAGAAAGTTTTAGTATCTGGAGCTAATTGATTGATATCAGTTAATTGATTCAAGTTAATTCCTTTAATAAGTCTTCAAGGATCGTTACTAACTTTTGGGCTGCGCCGGGTTCTCCTCGAATCTGACGTAGCTCTTTTTTCATGGCTTCAAGGCGTTCAGGATGATCTAAATAGCTCCGAACTTTTTCCGTAACTTGTTCTGCGGTCAGATAACCCACCATTTCAGGGACAATCGATCGGCCTGCCCAAATATTTGGCCATGCTAAAAGACCGATTCTACGCAGTGCGATCGTGTTGATCGCCTTAGCAAATAGAGAACCGATGCCCGGTAAGTTGGCCAAGATTCCTGGGATCCCGTTCCAAGCACGCATCGCATCAAGTTGATTGGTCGGGAGCAGGATGATCATGGGAATGGCAAGTGCACCAAGTTCCGCTGTGTTAGCCCCGATCGTGGTAAGGCAGAGTGTGCAGCGGCGCAATGTGTTGTAATGAGGCGTTCGAGGACCATCATCTCCAAGAATTTTAAGTTCAATGATGGTGCCGCCTGATGTTTCTAGCCAATCTCTGGCTGGTTCTGATGGCAATTCTGGGAGCGATCGGTAGAGTGTTGCCGTTTTACCGCCCATCAGGGCAACGATCGGATTCTGGTCTGGATCACCATACTCAGCCAATTGCTCAGGTGTTAAGGTGGGGGCTAACGGTAGGACAAACTTCAAATCGGGATAGTAGCTCTGGAGTTGATCGGCAATTTCACACATCAAGGGCACGCCTTGGGCAAGTTTGGCTGCTTTTGATCCTGGTAAAAGTCCAATAACGGGATGGCTTGATTCAACCATCGTCTTGTCTTCTACAGCGGAGGAAGACATGAGATCCCCCACTACTACAAACTTGTGACGATCGTTCATGGGCGCGTTGTCTACCAGTTTTCGCTTCATCACGGCAAACCGATCGATCCAGCCTGTCCAAAGCGTTTCCCACTCTGCATAGACCACTGTTTTATATCCCAACCGTCGCCCCAACACCACAGGAAACAAAGGATCGCCTCCTAAAAAAAGCACAATCCCCTTCGATCGCCAATCCCATCGGGCCGCAGTTTTTCCCCATAGTAAAAATGGAAAGAAATGAGTCGCATCCTGCACCCGATCGACTTCCGGATAGCTACGAGCAATTTCGCCTTCTTGACCACTCGCATTAGGACAAGGCGACAAAACCACCGAAATTCGGTAGTCACGCTCTCCAAACCGCTGACGAAGTTCCTGCACCACAGGTTTCACCCAAGTGCTAAGTTCACCGGGACCATTAGAAAGTATCAAGATATCAATCGGGGTCGAGACATCGCAGGGAATCGGATTAGTGGTGTAGTTCACAGACATAGGAATGAATACTTGAATAAAAGTGGTCAGATAAATTAAGAAACTTTTTAATTTACGGATTTAAATCGATCAATTTCTTGATTTTCACTGAAATGGCTTACGTGGGATCAGCCATTACCTAGGACTTGCGCATACGTCTAGTGAGATAGACTTAACAAATCTTTGAAACGTGCCTTTCCACAAGCTAGCAACACATTTTTGTCCGCTAACCGCACCTAGCAAAACCCTGGAAAACTTGAGAAATCAGGCTATGACCAGATAAAATCGTTCGGAACTAACCCGATGGAACTTATCTTCAAAAGAGTTTTGTAAACAGGGTGCAACTTGAAATAGAAAGGCTACAATCAGAGGTGAAAGTTACGATATATTCCATCTATATCATCTCATTAGTCAGAATTTTGGCTCATCTAAACTAGGTTAAGACATTCGATGATTCTACAGATGACGCAGTTTTAAAGTGAAATAGGCTTCTTGGAACTGACCTTATGCAACATTGAGGTCAAGTTCAGAAGCCCAATTTTTACGCGTCATCTGTAAGGTTAAATTATTGATTTTCTTGCTTACGATTTAGCTCCCTGGGCACAACCGACTCATCTGACTGTGACGAATTCATTGGAACTTCGACATTTTACTGACGTTAAAGAGCATGAGGAAAGCGGCATGGCCCAGCCAAACCAAGTAATCGATCGGGAATTTGAGTTAGAGACAACTTCAGATGATGGCGATCAAGAGCCTGATATCTATGGCGTAGATGAAGATGATGAAGATGAAACAGAAGCGATCGAGCCTGTTGAAGCGGGCAAACCTGGTAAGAAAGGCGCGCGCAAACGTGTAGTTGCCAAGAAAAAACACTACACCGAAGATTCAATTCGTCTTTATCTCCAAGAAATTGGCCGGATCCGACTTCTCCGGGCGGATGAAGAAATCGAACTCGCTCGAAAAATTGCTGATTTACTAGAGTTAGAGCGCGTTCACGCCAAGCTTGAAGAGCAACTACAACGTGAGCCTTCCGATCGCGAGTGGGCTGAAGAAGTGAGTATGCCCATTGTCCAGTTTCGTCACCGTCTCCATGTGGGTCGTCGTGCGAAGGATAAAATGGTGCAGTCAAACCTCAGACTTGTGGTTTCGATCGCTAAGAAGTACATGAACCGGGGTCTTTCTTTCCAAGATCTCATTCAGGAAGGTAGCTTAGGCTTGATTCGGGCGGCTGAAAAGTTTGATCACGAAAAGGGCTATAAGTTCTCGACCTATGCTACTTGGTGGATCCGTCAGGCAATCACACGAGCGATCGCGGATCAATCCAGAACAATCCGCCTTCCTGTTCACTTGTATGAGACGATTTCTCGTATTAAGAAGACGACGAAACTGTTGTCTCAAGAAATGGGTCGCAAGCCGACAGAAGAAGAAATTGCAACTCGGATGGAGATGACCATTGAGAAGCTACGGTTTATTGCGAAGTCAGCGCAATTGCCAATCTCCTTGGAAACCCCTATTGGTAAGGAAGAAGATTCTCGTTTAGGCGACTTTATTGAGTCCGATGGCGAAACTCCTGAAGATCAAGTCTCGAAAAATCTTTTACGCGAAGATCTTGAAGGCGTTCTTGCAACCCTGAGTCCCCGTGAAAAAGACGTACTTCGTCTTCGTTACGGCTTGGATGATGGTCGTATGAAAACCCTTGAAGAAATTGGTCAAATCTTTAATGTAACCCGCGAACGTATCCGTCAAATTGAAGCCAAAGCCCTTCGTAAGCTCCGTCATCCGAACCGTAACAGTGTCTTGAAAGAGTACATCCGGTAAATTGTCGGCTGAATAGAAATTAGATTTTCTAGTTTTTAAAATATAAAAAAGCGATCGTCTCTTAACCCGAGGCGATCGTTTTTTCAATCTAACTTGATAATCCTATCCAAAATAAAACGGGCCTCTAATCTCTTAAAGGTCCGTCAACACTTGCTTTTAAAGTTAACCAAACGCTCACATGCTCAACGATTTACATCAAGCCAAAATTACATTAGGCCCAGGTATGCCAAAACACCTTTGTTCGTTGCGTATTCGGTTGCCAATGCTGCAACAAAACCAATCATCGCAAAACGACCATTCCACAGTTCAGCCTGGGATGTAAATCCAAATTTCCAAGCATTACGATCAGCAACAACAGGAGTAACGATTGTCTTTTGAGTATCTGCCATGGGGTTCACCTTAGGGGTATGGAGCGGTTCCTCTATAATGTAACGCATTGTTTCAGAAAGTGTCAAAGTGTAAAGCATTTTTTTCAAACTCCGATTCGAGACGAGGTGACTTAGATGGTGAGTTCGATCGAGTTTTGGGAGATTCATGGGGTTAAACCTTCTATTTCATGAGTCTGCGATCTATGATGAAGGCGACGAACCCTTTAATATTTGTGAAGAAGTATTAGTGATTGTTTCTGAATCCCCAAGTGCGCCAGTCAAGCAACGATTTATCGATAAAGTCTTGTTCGGCCATCAGCCCTCTCCTGAATTGCTGGCTATTTTGCTTGTGTATTTTGTGCAGGGCATTTTGGGGCTGGCCCGTCTTGCGGTAAGTTTTTTCTTGAAAGACGATCTCGGGATGGGTCCAGCAGAAATGTCGGCATTGATGGGAGTGGCGGCGATTCCTTGGATGGTGAAGCCAATTTATGGTTTTGTTTCTGATGGATTGCCGATTTTTGGCTATCGACGGCGGCCTTATCTAGTGTTGTCGGGGCTGTTGGGAGTCGCGTCTTGGGTGTCGATGGCGACAGTGGTGAATAGTCCTATGAGTGCGACGGCGGCGATCGCCCTTGGGTCATTGTCGATCGCCATGAGTGATGTGATTGTGGATTCGCTGGTTGTGGAGCGGGCTAGGGGTGAATCTGTGAGTGCGGCGGGTTCGTTGCAGTCGTTGTGTTGGGGGGCCAGTGCGATCGGGGGCTTGATTACGGCCTATTTTAGTGGTGCGTTGTTGCAGCAGTTTGATGTGAAGACGGTATTTTTCATTACGGCGACGTTTCCGTTGATTGTGGCAGCGGTGTCTTGGTTGATTGCAGAAGAGCCATCGAGTGGACGATCGGATTGGGCTGAGGTTAAGGGACAGTTATCGCAATTGAAAGCAGCGGTGAGTCAAAAAAGTATTTGGTTACCGACAGCATTTTTATTCCTTTGGCAGGCGATGCCGAGTGGGGAGTCTGCATTTTTCTACTTTTATACAAATGATTTGGGGTTCCAGCCGGAGTTTTTGGGCCGGGTTCGTTTGGTGACTAGTTTTGCTGCGATCGTGGGCATTTGGGTATTCCAAAGATTTCTCAAGACGGTTCCATTTCGTGTGATTTTTGGATGGTCTACTGTAATTGCTTCAATGTTGGGATTGTCAATGTTGATTTTGGTGACCCATTACAATCGGACATTGGGGATTAGTGATCAATGGTTTAGTTTGGGCGATAGTTTGATTTTGACGGTGATGGGACAAATTGCATTCATGCCCGTGTTGGTGTTGGCCGCGCGGTTATGTCCGGCTGGGGTTGAGGCAACTTTATTTGCATTGTTGATGTCGGTAGTAAATTTTTCAGGGTTTGTATCTTATCAATTAGGCGCTTTGCTGATGAGATATTTGAATGTGACTGAGAGTAATTTTGAACAATTGTGGCTATTGATTTTGATTACGAATCTCAGTGGAATGTTGCCGCTGGCGTTGCTCGGATGGTTGCCGGGAGAGTCGGAGTTGCCGATAGAAGATGGAGTAGAAACGGTTGAGGAGCCGATCGTCTAGTGAGGAGCCGATCGATATAGTTATAATCAAAGCAGTCATTAGAAACTCTAACTCTATGAAAACTCTGAGTGACTATACGATCGTCCTTCGCCCTGATATTAATGGGACATTTGTTGCTTATATGTCTGCTATTTCAGGTTGTCATGCTTGGAGTAAAACTGCTCAGAAAGCTCGACAAGAATTAGAAAATGTTTTTGAGGTGATGGTTGATGAGTATCAAGAGGAAAAATATGAAGATAGCTTTTTAAGCAGCATTGGCCAACGGTTTTGCGTGTAATTTTGGAATCGGCAAACAAATTCCATCCTCTAAATAGGTTTCCTTCAGAATTTCAATAACTTCCAATCCATTTTTAAGTGCTTCTTCGTAAGTATCACCATGGGTGACAAAGTGCTGAGATGGAAAATCAGGGAGATGAACTAAAAATGCCTGATCTTCATCAGACCATTGAATTGAAATGCTGTAGTGGTTATTCATAATTCATCCTCCTGCTGTTTCAATCGATCGATCTTTTCGCGAACTTCTTTTTCTAAATAGTCTTTAACATCATCACCATCTTTGCCAGGAATAACTAGACGATCGCCCGGTAGTAGCGGATGTTTCCAAACAGAATGACTCCCCTTCCCACGTTTTTTAAGTAGGATAAAACCGTTCTGTGTGAGTTCTGATTTGAGCTGTCGAATTTTCCTAGGCATAATTTATTCTATATCACGATCGTTAAGCTTGCGATCGGTTGCATTATGATTGAGTAGAGAAGCGATCGGATTCAATCTAGCCAAATTCCAGAATTGAGTAGAATTGATATGGCAGTATTGGCCAAATGTATTTTGATGGGTAAAACGTCGAGAGTACAGGCGATCGGTGCGTTTCGATCGGCTCATCCTTTGATTGGGTAAGCGTCTAAAATATTTGGGTATAATAAGAAAGATATTTTTCTCGATCGTCATGACAGTCCCCGATTTTCAAAGTTTTTTCCTTCCCTTTTTAAAACTTTTGAGTGATGGAAAGGAACATTCTATTCGTGATATGTATGACATATTAGCGGACCAACTAGAATTAAGTGAATCCGATCGGCAACAGGTTCTTCCCAGCGGTCAGATGAAGACCTACGTTAATCGTATTGGGTGGACGAGGACGCATTTAAAAAAGGCTGGTTTGATTGACTCATCAAAACGGGGACATTTTGCAATTACCGATCGTGGTCGAGAGGTTCTGGCGCAATGTCCTGAAAAGATTACGGTTAAATCACTTCAAGTTTTTCCGGAGTTTCAAGAATTCCGTCAAGGTAATGTCAAATTGATTCCTTCTACGGCTTCTACGGTAGTCGAAATCGATCGAACACCTGAAGAAATTCTCCAGGAAGCTTATTTGACATTACGATCGGAAATTGCGGATGAAATTATTCAATTACTGAAATCGTCTTCTCCAGTATTCTTTGAGCGGGTCGTGGTGGATTTGTTGGTTTCTATGGGATATGGTGGCTCGCGGAAGGCAGCAGGAAAAGCGATCGGGGGCAGTGGTGATGGCGGTGTTGATGGGATTATCAGTGAAGATCCGCTAGGTCTTGATAATATTTATATTCAAGCAAAACGCTGGGAAAGCAATGTGGGAAGACCTCAGGTACAAGCTTTTGCGGGAAGTTTAGAAGGGTTTCGATCGCGAAAGGGCGTAATGATTACCACATCGGATTTTTCAAAAGATGCAAGAGACTATGTGACACGCATTGAGAAAAAGATTGTATTGATCAATGGCGAAATGCTGGCAGAATTAATGTTGGATCACAATGTCGGAGAGAGCGAAAAAGAACGCTTTGTCATCAAACGAATTGATACTGATTATTTCGATGAAAGCCAATAGTTGCACGATCGATGCATCTAGTGACCTGATGAAAAGATGGCTGGTGTTACGATTCTAGATACAATAAAGACGAAACGCATCGGCTCGAATTTCTATGAATATTGTTGCATTCTCTGGTGCATTAGAACTAGGATTTCTCTATGGTTTAGT
>JAYUEU010000189.1:0-4182 GCA_043739065.1 Synechococcales cyanobacterium
ACTGACGGCTCAGTTTCCCGTACGACTACGGCCTGAAAATGAACAAGAATTAGCCACGAGACTTTGGCGATCGCAACTGGACAGTGCAATAGGTAAAACCGGAATCCCAGCCTCAAAGCTCGTCCGTAGATTGCTTGATATTTACCAGCTTGCGGCCTTTTCAGAGACAAAATTAGAAGAGATTCCGGCCATTCTGGAGCAAGGATTAGCCGCCGACTCACCAGAATTAGTGCTTCCGCCAGAAATAATCGGCACCATGATGCTGGACTGGCGATCGTGGTGTTTGGAGCGAGGCTTTCTCAATTATGGTTTGCTCACCGAACTTTATGCCCAAAATCTTTTGCCAGATTCACACTATCAATTGCAATTGCCCTATCGAATTCAGGCTATTTTTGCGGACGATGTAGACGAATATCCGCCCGTGATGCGATCGGTATTTCAGCAAGTTCTGAGCTACAAAGCGCCTGTTGTCTGCACCTTTAATCCCAATGGGGGCATTCGGTTGGGCCTAGGTGCGGATCCGGCTGTCATGGAAAAAATGGCTCAAGACTGGGATCGAGTCGATCTGTTACCGCGCCAAAATTGCTGTTTTACGCTAGCTGGTGATGAAATATTAGATCTCGTTACCACGCCGCTTTTTCTGCCGCCGCCGATTCCAGCCTGCATTGAAACCATCCAAACCACGACCCGCGCTCAACTTCTGCGTCAGACCGCCACCATGATTATCGATCGGATCAAATCCGGTGAAGTCCGTGCCCAAGACATTGCAATTGTGGCTCCGGGGTTTGATCCAATTTCACGCTATGCCCTGACTCAGATGCTTACGGGTCAAGGCATTCGGGTGAAAAATTTAAATGAGCAACGTCCACTAACTTCCGTGCCTCTGGTCCGATCGCTCCTCACCTTACTCACCCTTGTCTATCCAAATCTGGGTCGTTTGATTACCCGCGATGGTATTGCAGAAATGTTGGTGGTCCTGAACCCAAAGATTGATCCGGTCCGATCGGGCTTGCTCACGGATCATTGTTTTGAACCTCATCCCGATCGGCCACGTCTACTACCGAGTCAGGTTTTTGATCGATGGGATCGGTTGGGCTACGACGGAATGACGGCCTATGAGGATTTGATTGCTTGGATTGCGATGCAGCAGGACCAACTCGCTGCCCGTCTGCTAGCTAATCCTATTGTTCTGCTCGATCGAGCGATTCAAAAATTCTTTCTCGGTGGTGTCCACTTACCCTTTGAACAAGTCGCGAGTCTGCGAGAATTACTCGACACCGCACAGCATTACTGGGAAGTGGAAACTCGAATTCATAAATCTGACAAGGTTAAAGGTGATTTTATTTCAGCCGCTCAGTCGGTACGATCGTTCATTCAACTTCTGCGATCGGGGGCAGTCACCGCAAACCCTTATCCAGTGCAGGCGATCGGCAGCGCACAGGATGCCGTTACCGTAGCGTCGGTGTTTCAATACCGTTTAACCCGAGAATCACATTCCTGGCAATTTTGGTTTGATGCGGGGGGAAGTCGGTGGCTGACGGGTGTTGATGCGCTGTTTGCATCACCGTTATTTTTAAGCAATTGGTCCGGAACCCAGTGGGGAACAACCGATACATTGAAAATGAACGAACAGCGACTAATCCGGATTGTGCAGGATTTATTGGAACGATCGGGCGATCGGATCGTTCTCTGTCACAGCGATTTAGCAACTAGCGGTCAAGAACAGCTCGGACCACTGTTGTCTATTGTTAATGCCGCCGCGCAATGATTTAGTAATGATTTGGAGTGAAGATTTCTAGCCCTATCCTCACCCCAGAAATCCCCACTCGAAACAGCAAGCCTCTCAATGATTTACTAAAGGTAGTAAATGGAATATCGGTCTAACCCAAGTGTCTGGCGAAATTCTTGTTACAATTACGTTACAATCGCCACAACATAAGACGCATACCTCAAGCTTCTAAATCAACAGCCCGCCCACAGCCAGGACGCCCCCATCGCCCTATGACTTACCAGACTGCCGAACCATTGACGCTTGATGTCGCCGCCAGCTCCGTTATTAGCAATGCCCCCGAACCAACGGCTAATGCGACGATGACTGATGTCGATGGGATTCCGTTGCGCTATGACCCGAAGGCGATCGCTGCCTATTACCAAGGCCATTACTGGGAAGTCATAAAACGTGCCATCGGCGTCTTTCTTCCATTGTTTACCTATCTTTTCGGCATTTGGTTAGACAGCATTCAGGGCAAAAAGATTTCTGAACGACGAATTCGCGCCGTGCAACTGCGAGATTTATTAACAGAACTTGGCCCCGCTTTTATCAAAATTGGCCAAGCCATGTCTACTCGGCCTGATTTGGTGCCGCCTATATTTCTAGAAGAACTTTCTAAACTTCAAGATCAAATTCCTCCATTCCCCAACGAAATAGCCTTTCAATTTATTCGCGAAGAACTCGGAAAAGACCCGAGCGAAATCTATGCCGAAATCTCACCCAAACCGATCGCCGCTGCATCCCTGGGTCAAGTCTATCGAGCAGTTCTAAAAACAGGAGAACAGGTCGCCGTTAAAGTCCAGAGGCCAGGATTAGCCCGTGGAATTGCGTTAGATTTGTATGTCCTGCGAAAAATTGCAGCCTTAGCTATGGCACGTATTTCAATCATTCGTAGTGATTTGGTTGCGATTACTGACGAATTTGCTGAGCGTATTTTTGAAGAAATGGACTATACGCAGGAAGGACGAAATGCGGAACGGTTTAATGAACTCTATGGGTATATGTCGGATATTTATGTGCCGACAATTTACTGGGATTACACCGGACGGCGCGTGTTGACGATGGAATGGATTGAGGGAACAAAATTAACTGAATTAGAATCGATCGCAGCCCAAGGTTTAGATGCGACGTATTTAGTTAATGTTGGGGTTCAATGTTCATTGCGTCAACTTTTGGAGCATGGCTTTTTTCATGCTGATCCTCATCCCGGTAATCTTCTAGCGATGCCTAATGGTAAATTGGCTTATCTCGATTTTGGGATGATGAGCAATATGAAGCCCTATCAAAAATATGGCCTAATTGAAGCGATCGTTCATTTGATTAATCGTGACTTTGAAGGTTTGGCGCAGGACTATGTGAAATTAGAATTTCTAACGCCAGATGTGGATCTCACACCGATTGTTCCAGCTTTTGCATTGATATTTGAAGATGCTCTTGGTGGCAGCGTTTCAGATATCAATATTGCATCTATTACCGATCGACTTTCGGAACTAATGTATGAATATCCATTTAGAGTTCCAGCTTACTTTGCCTTAATTATCCGATCGCTCGTGACTCTAGAAGGGATTGCAATCAATGTCGATCCAAACTTCAAAGTTTTAGGGGAAGCCTATCCATACATTGCAAAACGATTGCTAACAGATCCTGCGCCAGAACTGCGAAATTCATTGAAAGAGCTACTGTTTAAAGAAGAAAGTTTCCGATGGAATCGCCTTGAAGGATTGCTTAAAAATGCAAAAGGCAGCCTGGAATATGACATTAGTGGTTCATTGGATCAGGGCATTGAGTTTCTGTTTTCAGAACAAGGGAACTACATTCGAGAACGCTTAATTGAAGAGATTATTAAAAATGTAGATCTTCTAGGTCAAAATGCTTGGCAGAATTTTACAGCTAATGTTGGAAGCCGATTGGGACTGCCGATCGAGCCATCTATTCAATCTCCTCAGTCTCTCGATAATGCGGCGACTTTAGAATACATCAAACGAATTTGGGCGATTTTGCAAGACACTGAAGGATTTGATGCCAATCATCTTTTGACGTTATTACCAAAATTAGCGGCTCGGGCCGAAACGCAACAAATGGGTCAACGTATTGCGATGGGATTGACTCAGCGATTGATTTCTCGGTTCATTCGTGAAGTGTTGTTGGCCGATCAATCTAATCGATCGGTCCCAAAAAATAGAACAACTCCCGTCTTTATTCCACCCAATCCACCCTTAAGACCGATCGGATCTGCGCGGTAGATTTAGATTGATCTTCACTTTAGTTCTTCACTTTAAAAGTGGTTCAAGATCAATATGTGGCTCGATCGCATTAGCCAGTTGATCGAGCAACACCTCCCGCTGTTCACGATAGTTAGGAACCCCCGTCGGGAGCGATCGAAGTCCCCGTTGCGTTCGCAATCGATTCAG
>JAYUEU010000190.1:0-10222 GCA_043739065.1 Synechococcales cyanobacterium
GGTGGAATGAAAGTTCAAGTTGAAATTGTGGCAGCAGCATAGCGATCGGTTTGAAGAACTGTATGCCATGAGCATCCGAATACTCAAGTCGTGCAAGGGAATTTGCGATCGTTTGGTAAATTGAGAATGATAGGTTGAGAAAGTACGAAATCCAATCTGAGACGAAAATATTTCGACTCGAAAATTGAAGTAAGCTGAACAAATAATGGATTAGCGTATTTTGGAATGTAATTAGAGAAACAATTTGGTAGTCCGATCGGTGGCACAATCAGTCCCGACAACAATAACATCCTATGAATAATGACAAGAATTTTTAAAAGTAATGAATGCTTTCAGCCGAATGACAATGCTGAACCCATTCGATCGGTCGTAACAGAATCACCCGAAGCAACGATCGTGGCATGGTTCCTCAATCCTGGACAAGAAATTCCCGCACATATTCATCCTAATGGACAAGATACTTGGACGGTTTTGAATGGTATGGGACAATATTATGTGGATGAATTGGGGAATTTTGAAACAATTCTTGCTGGGGATATTGTGATTGCCAAAACAGGCGAAGTGCATGGTGTTCGTAATCATGGAGACCAGGTTTTGACCTTTATTTCTGTCGTGGCTCCCTTTGAAGCAGGCTATGAAAAAATTGTCCTAATGCCTGTCTTAACCTAAGATCCATCGTGGTGGTGCGAACCAAATTAATTGATATTGGCCGATTAATTCACCTACGATCGGAACCAATAATCTAATGATTCCCGCTTTCTTCAAAAGCATATCTGGCCAAGTGTAATAGCAGTCGGATCGATCGCACTTTACAAACATCGATCGCAATGGCCGCAGGGTTTGATTAAATTCAGATTACCAAAGAAATTTTGAATATAGTTCCAACGACATCCTCGATTATTAATATAACGTTCAACTTCCGATCGCTTTGGAATGGACTTGAGTAATTCTAAATGGGCTGTATCTGCCGATGACCTCCGGTCGGTCGTAGACCATCGCGTTTTGAGTTTTTGGTGCATACTTTGGATTGAATGTCTCCAGGTTATAGAATCAAGCGGATCAAGAAAACCCGATCGTTCACTCACCAATGTCAACCCAATAGCCTGCGCCCCATCACGTCCTGCTCGTCCAATTTCTTGAACATACTCACTCAACCATAAGGGCGGCTGATACTGGACTACCCAGCGCACATCGGGTTTATCCACTCCCATGCCAAAAGCACTAGTCGCCACCACACAACTGACTCGGTTTTCCATCCAATCTTTTTCAATGTCACGTTTTTTACTGGTGATCAATCCCGCATGATAACTCGCGGCCCGGATAGTTTGCGATCGTAGCCATTTTTCCAATTCTTCTGAATCATTTCGAGTTCGGACATAAACAATCCCAGAGGTTTGATTTTGAGATTGAATGAATTTCAGTAATTTTTGACGGCGATCGCGGGGAGTCCAAACCCGTTGCTTTTTTAATATCAAATTTGATCGATAGGGCACCTCGATAAATTGAATTGGATTATTGAGATTTAACGATCGGATAATGGTCGCTTGTTCTAAAGGATTGGCAGTGGCGGTGAATGCTGCAATATTGATGTTTGTCCCCTTTGGACGTGCAGCCAACAACCGATCGCGCACCGTTCCCAATTGTTGATATACCGGACGGAATGTATCGCCCCATTGAACCAAACAATGCGCTTCATCCAAAATTAAACTTGAAATCTTCAATTCAGGATTCAGTAATCTTGCCATTACGCCTTGACTTAGCAATGTTTCAGGTGATAAATACAATAATTTTAGTCTTTGATTCTCGATCGCATAACTGATTTTTTGACGCTGCGATCGATCGAGTTGTGAATGTAATAGTGCAGCGGGGACACCTTTTGAAACTAGCGCCTGCACCTGATTTTCCATCAGCGCAACCAACGGTGAAATTACAATAGTCAATCCTGGTAATACTAACCCCGGCACCTGAAAACAAATCGATTTTCCGCCACCTGTGGACATAACAATTAAAGCATCATTCTGATCGCATAACGTTTGAATGATTGATTCCTGCGAGGTCCGAAATTCATCAAAGCCCCAAATAGACTTTAGAACTTGATGTGGAGTTTTCCGATCGGTCATAATAAGAGATTAAAATAGTTGCCCTTAGAATACCCACTAAAACCCAACTATTAAATACAGTCCCTCAATCTAAACTTGCTAGATGCCGCTCAACTAAAATAATCGCTACAATATCATCAATTGGACGAGGAGGTGTTCGCATTCCCAACGGTACAAGCTTCTGAAGTCCTTGGGCCGGATACATCTCCCAATAGCGATCGCGGGCTTGTTGACTGCTAAATCGTTCATCAATGGTGATAATTTGTAAATTCGGTAGCGCTTCGATAATGCGCGATCGCCATTTTTTAGATCCGGTTTGATCACCCAAAATTAAAGATTGAATCTCGTGGGTTTGAATCCAATTTTGAAGGGTTGCGATCGCGCTATCCGATGCAATCACTTCATGACGAATCGCCTTTCCTTCAAGAGTCACGATCGCAATACCACATTTGTCCTTACCGGGATCGAAGCCAAAATACATGATAAATAGATGTAAGGGGGATTAAACTATTATCTAATTAGAGCTTGGGTTGGTTTGAAGAAGAACTTCACCATTTTTAAATGCCGCGAGTTCTAAATGAATCATGGGCGTTCCGGGTGTAATCTTTTCTGCGGCGATTGCTCTAATTTCGACGGGTTCATTGAGTTCGCGAACTTGGTCAAAAAACTTTAAAGTCGATCGTATATCATTAAAATCAATTCCATCATTCGCCGGATCTGGAAACCAATTTGAACTAACGGCCTTGAGGCGAGCACGGGGCAAAAGTTCATTGAATTGATCTTTTAAGGCTGCTGCTGATACTCGACTAGGATCAACAGAAATAGAGGCTAACATATCTCCCGGCTGAAATAATGTTCGGTTGAGCACCACTAATGTACGAATCTTAACTTCTGTGGTTTCCCCAAAAAAGTAATTCTCTCCCGCTCGAATTTGAACTAGATAATCCTTTCCATCGGAAATTCGTTCAATCAAACTATTCAATTCCTGTTCTGTTTCTTTAGATTTTACATCTAAAATACGTTCTGGTGTTTGAATATTCGGTTGGAGTTCACGCAATGCAACGCGATTGGCGAGCTGAAGAAGTTGGGACACGGCAATCACTGATTCTTTCGGATTTGTAATTCGGACGACACCACTCGCCAAAACCTTATTGCGGACAATACTCGGAAGATTGAGGCGGGCACTGGCGCTGTCGATTCGTAACCGATCGCTTTCCCGACGCAGCACTTCAATATCTTGGCCTAAGGCTACTGATTTTTGAATTAAACTTACCCGCTCTTGATCCAAAATCTCCAACTGGCGGCCCCGATCGGCAATGGCCATATCCCGCACTTTCAGATCTCGTTCCTGGCTGATAATTTGTCGATCGCGAGAACTAATAGTTTTTTCTTGTTCACTAATATCCCGATCGCGAGATTGAAGTTCTCGATCGCGTTGGTCAATTTGTGCCAAAACTTGATCGCGTTGGCTGGCTAAGACAGATTGTTCCTGCTGAAGATTGCCTATTTTTGCTGCCAGGGATCGGGCTTGTTGTTCAATGAGCTGACGACGGGATTCTGTTTCTTTGAGAGCCGCATTAACGCTGTCTCGTGCTCGTTGAACTTGACGGGTTTTGTTGCGGGCTTGGGTCAGTTCAGTCTCGGCGACTTTCTTCTCATCAACACTATTTTTAATTTCTGCTTTGGCTTTGTCGAGATCTTTTTGAGTGTCGGTTAGGGACGATCGGATACTATCAAACCTCAGGACCATTTCCCGAAAGCCCTGACTAGCTAGTAACAGCACCACTAAAGTTGAGGCCGCAATCATCACACCTGTGATCACCGTGACTAACACCGCCGTTTTTTTCGGGCGCAGGTTGAATAGGCTAAGACGCGCTTTGCCGACCTTGGTGCCAATCCGATCGCCCAGGGTCGCAATCACGCCTCCTAGAATCAATACCGCTAAAATTAGAACAATTCCACCCGTTGACATTCTCGCAAACTCCTACTCCAGATCCCCAGTGTAAACGCTAATTTGTCGTCTGGGACGTGGTTTCTTGAAAATACGATGAGGTATGGAAATAGAACTAGCAATTCTGATCGATATAACGTTGATCCCGGTAATTTTGGTACCCTCATATTCATTGCCATAAACCATTTAATTATTATCATTCCCACTAGTTATGATGGACATTACTTGAATCATGACTAGCAGAAATTGAAGTTGTGAATAGATTTTCACTAGATGGTTACTGATTTATCTTAAAACCCTAGTTGAATTAGCGATCGCCAATAATGCTACTCCCACATCAGCAAACACAGCTTCCCACATTGTCGCTAAACCAAAAATTCCTAAAACAATTACAGCCGCCTTAATGACCATAGCCATAATGATATTTTGCCAAACGATCGCTTTAGTCCAGCGGGCAATCTGAATGGCTTCTGCTACTTTTGTTGGTGAATCAGTCATGAGTACCACGTCGGCAGTTTCGATCGCTGCATCTGAACCTAGTCCGCCCATCGCAATCCCGACATCTGCTCTTGCAATAACTGGAGCATCATTAATTCCATCTCCAACAAAAGCGACTTTTCCATTGGATTTGAATGCATTCAAAAGTTGTTCGATCGCGGTCACTTTATCTTCTGGCAATAATTCCGCTTGATAGGAATCCACAGTCAATTCTTGAGCAATCTTTTGAGCAACTGCATGTGAATCTCCTGTCAACATAAGAATTTTCTCTACTCCTAATTCTTTAAGCTGACGAATTGCATTCAAAGCTTCAGGTTTGGCTTGATCGGCAATAACAATGTAGCCGGAGTAAACTCGATCGATCGCAATATGAACAATCGTGCCCACGACATTGCAAGTATTATGAACGATATTTTCTCGGTGCATTAGCCGATCGTTTCCAGCTAGAATTTGCTGATTACCGATAGTCACTTGTATGCCGTGCGCTGCTATTTCCCTATAATTTGAAATAGTGGATTCATCGATCGGACCCGCATGTGCTTTGCGTAACGATTGAGCGATCGGATGATTGGAATTAGACTCTGCGATCGCGGCTATTTTTAAAAGCTGATCGGACGTAAATCCAGGCTGTGGAACAATCTCTGTCACCTGAAAAATACCTTCGGTTAACGTCCCAGTTTTATCAAAGGCAATCGCTTTCACCTCGGCTAATGTATCGAGAAATGTCGAACCTTTGACCAAAATCCCCCGTTTTGCAGCGCCGCCAATTCCACCAAAATAACCTAATGGAATACTAATAACTAAACCACAAGGGCAGGAAATTACTAATAGAATTAATGCTCGATATATCCAATCAGCAGATGTTGCATCCGGAATGACTAAGGGCGGAATTAAAGCAACGGCTAAAGATAGAATCACTACGATCGGGGTATATTTTCGTGCAAATTGGGTAATAAATTTCTCACTCTGAGCTTTCTTACTGCTAGCATTTTGAACTAAATCCAGAATACGAGAAATGGATGATTCACCAAAGAGCTTTTTCACCTGAATGGTCAGGAGTCCTGATTGATTGATCATTCCAGCCAAAACAGTATCGCCTAATCCCAACGATCGGGGCATAGATTCGCCCGTCAGTGCAGCGGTATCCACCATAGAATTCCCATCTAGAATCTCGCCGTCTAGGGGAATCTTCTCACCAGGTTTGACCAAGATTATATCGCCGATATTCACGGCATCCGGAGACACCGTTTGAATTCCAGAATCAGTTTTGAGATTAGCGGAATCAGGCCGAATTTCTAAAAGTGATTGAATCGATCGTTTCGATCGGCTTAATGCCAAATCTTGAAATAATTCTCCAACTTTATAAAACAACATCACCCCAACCGCTTCAGGCAACTTATGAATGGCAATTGCGCCTAATGTTGCGATCGTCATTAAAAACATTTCGTCAAATACCCGACCCTGCAGAATATTCCGTCCTGCCGTTTTGAGAACAGACCAGCCGCTGAGTAAATAAGCAGAAATGAACACAACATATTCAGCAATGTGAAATGGGGTATTGTGCAGCGTTTCCTCAAAAATTGATCCAAGAACTAATAAAAATAAGACGATCGCCGCGACAACGGCCTCTTGCTTCAGACTCGAATCACCCCCATGATCGTGCCCGTGGTCATGGCCATCATGATCGTTATGATCACTTCCATGATCGTGACTGTGAGCAGAACTTTTTTTATGGTGTTCATGCTCTTCTTGCCCACAACAGCCAGCATGATTGGATTTAGGAGTTGTCATAGAACGATCGTCTCAATAAGAGATGCCTGAATATTTGTTCAGATATTCTATCTTAAATCACGTAATCCATGAACATCTATTCAGGTGATAGAATGATTATCACTCTTAACTTGAGTTCTTCCCATGTCCGATCGTTCCACCCAAGCTCCCCCACAAAAAGCTGCTCTTGAAGCTCCGATTTGTGAAGTGTCGCATATCCATCCAGATAGTGTTAAGAAAGCACAAGTTCATCTTTTATCTACATCACAAGCTCAGCAAATGGCCGAATTCTTTAGTCTGTTGGCCGATCCCAATCGACTGCGGTTGTTGTCTGCTTTGGCAATTCAAGAATTGTGTGTCTGCGATTTGGCGGCAACCTTAGAAATGGGCGAATCAGCGGTATCTCATCAATTGCGCTTGTTGCGATCGATGCGCATTGTGAAATATCGTAAAGTGGGCCGCAATGCCTATTACAGTCTGATGGACCACCATGTCGTCAGTCTCTATCAAGAAGTCGCAGAGCATCTAAAAGAGTAGTCCGAAATCTTGTCATTCAATTTAACCCGGATAAATCCATCCAAAAAAAATTTGGCATAATAGCCAAGCATTTAATCCAATAATGATCGTTGCTATTGAATACGCGATTACTTTTAGCCAGCCAGGATTAACAAGTTCACCCATCAAACGGCGATCGCTAGTAAACATAACCAATGGAACCACCGCAAAAGGCAATTGCAAACTCAAAATAATCTGACTTGAAATCAGTAAGCCTGTTGTACTCTTTTCACCTAAAAACACGATCGTGAGCAATGCTGGCGCAATAGCAACAACTCGCGTTAACAATCTTCGCATCCAAGGTTTCAGCCGAATTTGTAAGAACCCTTCCATAACAATTTGGCCTGCCATCGTTGCTGTCAATGTGGAATTTTGACCAGATGCTAGAAGGGCAATGGCAAAGATAGCGCTGGCAGGTGCAACTCCCACCAATGGTGAAAGCAATCGGTAGGCATCCTGGATTTCAGCAACATCTTGATTGCCTGAGCCATGAAAAACGGCTGCCGCTAAAATCAAAATGGCTGAGTTAATAAACAATGCAAGGGAGAGTGCCACCGTTGAATCAATCGTGCCAAATTTAATAGCTTCGCGCTTTTTCTCAGGGGTATCTTCCCAATCACGAGTCTGGATAATTGAAGAGTGAAGATAAAGATTGTGCGGCATTACTGTTGCGCCTAAGATCCCAATCGCAATATACAGTGCTTGTGGATTACGAACCACTTCAGATTGTGGAATATATCCCTGGAATACCCCCCTCCAATCTGGATTTGCAAATACCATTTCTGCGGCAAAGCATCCACCAATGACAGCAATAATTGCAATAACTATTGCTTCGATATACCGAAAGCCTCGACTCTGAAGAAATAAGACAACAAAAACATCTAATGCTGCAATACAAACTCCAATAGCCAACGGAATGCCAAATAAAAGTTGTAATGCGATTGCACTGCCGATTAATTCAGCCAAATCACAAGCCGCGATCGCAATCTCACATAAAATCCACAGACCAAAACTGACGCGGGGACTGAAGTGATCTCGGCAAGCCTGAGCTAAATCCCGTTCCGCTGCGACTCCTAGTTTTACACAGAGCGCTTGTAATAAAATCGCCATCAAGTTTGATAGTAAAATCACACTCAAGAGCAAATATCCAAACTGAGCACCACCGGCCAAGTCCGTCGCCCAGTTCCCCGGATCCATGTAACCAACCGAAACCATAAATCCTGGCCCAGCATAAGCCAAAAGTTTTCTCCAAAACCCACCGTTACTCGGAATCTTGACCGTACGGTGGACTTCTGAGAGAGAGGAGATACGATCGGCTGGATGCATAAACTTAGGCAGAGAATTACTTCATGAGTCTAAATTTAACATCTACAATCCTTTATTTCATAATTGTTTCATAATCTCTTGCGGGCAAATTGTCTCAAAGGAAATATTAAGTGAACTGCTGGCTGAGGGTTGAGGGGTTGTGGACGGTAATTTTTTTCTTGGTTATAGAAATCATATTGTCTTGTCGTAGATCGCCCAGCAGCCGAGTCACGGTCACTCGTGTTGAACCAATTGCTTCGGCGATCGCTTGATGGGAAAGCTTGAGATCGATCGTTATGCCCGTAGTGCCGCCTGTACCAAAGTCACGACACAAAATCAGCAAAAAGCTCACCAACCGCGATCCCATGTCTCGATGGGCCAGAGTTTCAATCATCATCTCCGTCTGCAAAATCCGAGTGGATAAACCTTTTAACATCCACATGGACAATTCAGGATTTTCCTTGAGCGCTTTCTCGACTTGCTCAATGGGTACCGACAGGAGTTCCACATTAGTAAACGCGACAGCGTGGTAAAACCGATCGGTCTTCTGCCCCGTAATCAGCGATAACACACCAAAAACGCTCCCCTCTCGCAGAAGTGCCACTGTTATTTCTTCCCCTTGTTCGTAAACCCGAGAAAGCCTAACAGCACCCTTATGAAGGAAATAAACTCGTTCTGCTGGATCTCCAGGGAAGAAAATTGTTTTGCCTCGCTCGAAGGATTCAATCACCAGAGGATAGGGAGTTCCGCCAATTTGACGGAACATGGCTGCGATCGATTTGTTATCGGGAAGCGGCTTGTCAGAAAGAGCAATCATGAGCGAGGGATCCTGGCTGGAGTTCAAGATTAGATGTTTCTTATAGCTTAATTCTGGCGGTCCAAGATTAAAAACTAGTAGGTTTATGTCGTCAAATGATGACTTATCCACACTTAAGCTTATGCAGCATCTAGCGTTTGTAGCAACCGCTACCAGAACAGATCACCTTCTCAGAAACTTAAAAAATATAAAATTTTGTTGGAAATGGGTCGAACATAATTTTTATTAAACGAATATAATTTATGTCTCTACCCATTTTGGGTAGATTTCGGTAACATTGTACCGATTTTTCGGACAAACGTCACATTACTCGATCGGACTGTCCCTATCACCTATTCCCCCTGTGACCATCTTTGAGTATCCTCAATAAGGCTCTTTTGAGTAGTTCCTTACCGCCCCATCGAGAGTGTTATGTTAGATCTTTCTGGAAAAAATGCCTTAGTCACTGGCATTGCCAATGATAAATCGATTGCCTGGGGGATTGCACAGCAGCTCCATGCGGCGGGTGCCAACATTGGCGTGACCTACTTGCCAGATGAGACGGGCAAAATGGAACGTAAGGTGCGGGATTTGACGGCATCCCTAAATCCCAGTTTGTTTGTGCCTTGTAATGTGCAGAATGATGAGCAGGTTCAGGAGACGTTTAAGACCGTTGGTGAGAAGTGGGGCAAGTTGGATATTTTGATCCACTGTCTAGCCTTTGCTAATCGGGATGATCTTAAAGGTGACTTTAGTGCCACGTCGCGATCGGGTTTTGCGTTGGCAATGGATGTGAGTGCCTATTCGTTGATTACAATGGCGGGCGCGGCTAAACCTCTATTTACGGATGGCGGTAGCATCATTACCCTGACCTATCTGGGCGGTGTGAAGGTGATTCCGAATTACAACGTTATGGGGATTGCAAAAGCGGCATTGGAGATGAATGTTCGTTATCTGGCTCATGAAATGGGACCAAATGGCGTACGGGTGAATGCGATTTCGGCGGGTCCAATTCGGACGTTGGCATCGTCAGCGGTTGGCGGCATTCTGGATATGTTGCATCACGTTGAAGACTCTGCTCCTTTGCGCCGATCGGTGAGTCAGAAGGAAGTAGGCAATACGGCGGCATTCTTGGCTAGTGATTTGTCTAGTGGGATGACGGGGCAGGTGCTTTATGTGGATGCAGGGTACGAGATTATGGGAATGACGGATACGCGGGTTAAGGGCTAATTTCGCCCGAAGATGTGG
>JAYUEU010000191.1:0-7234 GCA_043739065.1 Synechococcales cyanobacterium
TTCTGACGCAACAATAGCTCAACAATGCTGTATTCCTTAGTCGTCAGTCCTAAAGGTATTCCATCATAAAAAACATTACAGCTCAATGTTTCAATACGCAGTTTTCCCCAAGTTAGAATAGGCAGTTCACTAACAGTTCGACGGCGAAGAAGTGCGCGAATCCTAGCTTCAAGTTCTCCAAGAGCAACTGGTTTCACAACATAGTCATCGGCTCCAGCATCTAGTCCCATGACCCGATCCATAATGGTGTTTTGGCTAGACATCAACATAATCAACACCTGATTCCCCGCCTGTCTCAAATCTTGGCAGAGGGTCAGTCCATCTATTTCGCCAGCGCCTGAATCCAATATGATTAAATCATAGCTATTATCGGTGAGTAATTGCAGGCCGTGAAGGCTATCGTTGGCAACATCAATGACGTACCGATTTTTTAAGTTATTTTTTAAAATTTCGGCCAGTTGCTGATCATCTTCAATAATTAAAAGTTTCATGGCGTTAGAGCAGAATTTAGATATAAGTTTAGAAAGGGAATTTAGAGGGGTGAATCTCAGAAGAAATGATCAGTACTTCGTCATATGCGATTTGATCAAACGTTGCCTGAAGTGAATTACATCTTCAACGGCCCGATCGATCGCCTGAATATAGTCCATTAACCGATCTGAACGTCTATCTATTGCATCTTGTTCTAGAAGTTCTCCTAAGTTCTGAAGCACCGTTAATCCTAAGTTCCCACAGGAGCCTCGTATTTGATGCCCGATCGCTTGGACTGTTTCAAAATCAATATCAAACTCGATAGTGCAGTTTAATCCAGACTGCGGTTCAATAGCAAGATAAAGTCGCTCTAAACGCTGTTCGTTTTCCTCGATCGATAATTGAATCAGTTCTAAGGAAAAAGATGTATTTTGCAATGTGATTTGCATCAAATAGTTCCAAGTCTCATCCCAGTCTTGACTTTGATTCGGGGTGAGTGATGAAGATATCACTTGATTATCCTGGATATTACTTTCATTCTTGATCATATTCTGAGCCGCACTTGATAAAAGGTATTTAGCGCCTTGGGAAATTTTGTCAGCAAGTTCAGCGAGTTGGAGTGGCTTACTAATGTGGTCATTCATTCCTGCATCTATACAAGCTTGTTGATCTGTAAGGCTGGTGTGACCAGTCATGGCGATGATATACGGAGAAGATAGGTCCGATCGATCGGCCAAACGTCGGATTTCTCTGGCAACGGTTAAGCCATCCATATTAGGCATTTGAATATCCAATAGAATGACATCATAGTCTTGAACCTTTAATCGATCGAGAACCGCTTGTCCATGGGTCACTAAATCGGCTTGATAACCTAATTGATCTAGAAAGAATAACGCAACTTTTTGGTTCACAGGAGTATCTTCTGCTAGCAAAATTCGTAGATTCGATCGAGCTATTTTTTGATTGCGAGCTTCTTGATTTAAACTATCACTAGATTCAGATCTGGAAGTTAGTATTGGAGAGCAGATTACATTCTCGGGAGTAAGATTCAGTTGTTCAATAGGATTCGATCGTTCAATACTTGGCATAGAATTTACTAATGGTGTTTGAATCGAAAACGTGAAGGTTGACCCCTTACCCACTTCACTCTCCACTGTTAATGTCCCGCCCATTTGCGTAATTAATTCCTGTGAGATCACAAGCCCTAGCCCTGTACCACCATACTGTCGGTGAATAGAGGCATCCGCTTGAGTAAACGCATTAAATAATTTATTAAGTTGATCGGGAGAAATTCCAATTCCAGTATCTTTAACTGAAAATTGTAATGTGCGAAATAGTTTGTCTGGTTTCGATCGGGCTAGCTTCGATCGGTTAGAACGTGCTTTCTCCTCAATATCTTCTATTGCTTTAATAGTTAATCGAACCTCTCCATGGTGCGTAAACTTTATGGCATTACCTAAAAGATTGAACAAAATTTGCTGAAGCCGAGTTGGATCGCCCACAATAGTCAAAGGCAACGACGAGGGTGATGACAGATCAATCTGACTGACCAATTGCAATTTTTTCTCATCAGCACTGGGTTGAATTAAATCTAAAGTTTCTTGAATACAATCTTGAAGTGAAAATGGAATTGATTCAATTTGAAGCTTTTTTGCATCAAGTTTAGAAAAATCCAAAATATCATTAATTAACGCCAGTAGCATTTCACCACTGCGATTAATCGTAGTAATTCGATCGCGCTGTTGGGAATTCAATTCGCTAATTAATAATAGTTGACTCATTCCTAAAATACCATTCAATGGCGTACGTAATTCATGGCTCATCACCGCCAGAAATTCACCTTTTATCTGCAATGCTACCTGCGATCGAAGACGATCCATCAACAAAGCCCAACTGCCTGTCCCGATTAGCGTTAGAGCGGGTGCGATCGTTGGTAGCCACACATTCATATTCAGCAATACGATATTAAATAGCCCTAATCCAATGATACTTCCAAGAAGAATACTCCACTGCATCCACCACCGAAATCGGGGTAAACTCGCACTCAAGATTCCACCTAAAATAATCAATCCAAATAGCCATTTTGAGTTTGGAACTCGGAGAAAATTCCGATGCAATAGATTATCGAGAACTGTTCTATGAAAATAAACACCACTAGATGGAGTGATACGATCGAAAGGCGTATACATTGGATCTGTGGCCATAGCTGTCATACCCACAAGAACGATTTTATCCGTGAATGCAGCGGGCGGAACTTTATTAGTAAGAACATCAACAAAGGAGTAATGAATTGCTTTTCTAGTTGACGATCGCCAATTGAGCCATAGTATATTTTTGAGAATATCTTTGTTCATCGGAGATTCAAAATCTGGGAGAACAATTGACGGCATTTGGGTAAGATTATAAGTCTGCGCGATAACAATACTAAATGCTGTTTTATCGCCAAATATGGGACTAACCGATCGGGACAATCCATCCGCATAGCGAGGGGCAACAATATGTCCAACCCCCACAGCAGCCTCTTCAATTTGCGGTGTGGGTGGTAAAGGCACCGCCGTTTGGGTCCAAGCTTGCGGCATGACAACTTTGCCTTGACGACTCATTGTTTCGGCTAAAGCTGCATCTTGGGGACTCGGTTCAGACATTAAAATATCAAAACCAATCACACTTGGATTGGCTGGAGTCAACGTTTCAATTAGTTTTTGATAGCGCTGACGGGACCAAGGAAACGCCCCTAATTTTTTTAGACTATGATCATCTATTTCAATTACGACAACCCGAGAATCCCAAGCTCGATCGCCCCTAATTTGAAACATCAATGTATTGGTCAATTCCTCAAGAGGTTGCCATAGTCCTAGTTGTCCCAATCCTGCGACCAATGCACCGATCGTCATTCCAGGTAAAAGCAATCTGAAATTACGTTCAATTGAATCCTTATTCCAATTTAAAAAAGACATTTAACTGCACTTCATCTTTAGTTTAAACGTCTTGTCATCAGATTAATGATAGTAGATAATTTAGCCACAGGATCTAGCTACAATAGTCCGATGTCGAGGATCAGATTCAACAGTAACGATGGATGCAAATCCGGCATCAGCTAATGCAGCTTCCACATCAAATGTGTAGTAATCATCCGTCCAAGGCTCTGTGCTTTTCATTAATGTAAACAGTACAGGCGGTAAGCTCTGGATGACTGCTGATTTAGGATTGTTGTCTATAATTGCAATATGTCCGCCATTTCTGAGAATTCGTCGCATTTCTTGAAAAATCTCAACTGTTGCCGATCGGGGTAATTCATGCAAAACAAATTGTAAACTTACTAAATCAAACGATGATGATGCAAATCCAGTGGTTTCTGCGCGGGCATGAATCCATTGTGCAATTGAACAATCCTTATCTTGCGCCTTTGCGATCGCCAACATATAGGGTGAGAGATCTAAACCGATCGTTTTCACCTTTTGATTTGTATGAACTGATGGATTTGTATCCAGTACCTTTGCTTGATAATAGTCCTGCAATGTCCGAGTGGAAATGCCCACAGAACAGCCCACATCCAAAATATCTCGAACATTAGTGATGCCCTGTTGGTCGAGAACCGCATGAAAACTCGATCGTAAGCGTGCCTGCGCTTGATCTGCGGTCAGTGCCTCATTTTTCCAAATCCGTAATGCCATTGCATAGGTTGCAGACTGCGCCTCAAACGCTGCATCCCAACACAAGTTTCCGTCATCATAGGCGTGAAACGGAACATTATAATAATCAGGATATTGAACATCTACATTGGTGAGCGCATCAAGTTCTACCTGAACTCCAGATGCCTTCAATGCCGCATAATTTGCACGCCACATCACACCATTCTTCTCAGCTGTCTGAATCAAGACTTTCCGAGCTTGCTGCTTCATCACTGCATAAACTGGCTTAGTGCGAATGAGCTGATTCACAAATCGTGATAACAGATCTCCCCCTGCCCAATCAGGCTTTTGCTTCATGAGTTGATGGCGTGTCGGAGGAGTTTGCATGATATTGACCAGATGCTTCAGCGAGGGGAATTTGTCTAGTGTACTAGCACAGGACGAGCGACTACAATCTCGATCGTCCCTTGAGTATTTCGTCTATAGAACCCATTTGACATCTTTCCCCCGTTGCGATTGGCTTTCAAGGAGGTCGTCACCCAGTCGTTTAATGGCAGAGCCTGTTCAGGAGAGCCATTCTCTAGGAGCTGAAAGGCAAATTGGCCTAGCGATAAGGCTTGTGGCTAAACGAAAAGATCCCAGATGGGTTTTATAAAATTTTCTCTATGAGATATAGTTCATTTCTTGACAATCACCTCTAGAATAAGACCAAATACTAACGTTTTCAACGTAAATATCATGATGAAAGCCTCATTGAAATTGGTTGCTATTATTGTGTTAGGAAGTCTAACATTTAGCACTATCTCATCATTAAATGCCTCTGCTGCGCCGACTACTCGGGTGATGAAAAAATCTGAACTCCCAATCATGGAGCAACTTAGATTAGATGAAAAACAGAAAAGAAGTATTCAATCGAGTCGAACAAAACGGACAATCGCGATCAAGAAGGTATTAACTAAAGACCAAGCAATCAAGTTCGATCAGCTGCGTAGTAAACAAAATCTTTCTGCTATTATCGGCCAACTGAATCTAGATGCAAAACAAAAAACGACGGTGATGGCTGCAATTCAGCAAGCTCAGAAGGAAATTAAAGCCATTTTAAATACTACTCAAAGAAAACAACTCGAAGACTATCTCGCTAAAAATAAACATCCGGCTGAATAGTAGTAGATAATTGCGATCGTGTTTGATGATTAGAGCATATACACGCTGGCCCCAAAGAAGTATATTTTGATTCTGTATCGGCTACAGGGTTTAAAGCTACGTCTTAGGGCTGGTGCTGGAAACTGGAGCTTGAGGACTGAGTCCTACATCGATCGCTCTAGCTCGTCTGAAATCGGCTTCGGCACTCATTTCAAAACCTAAAACCGATCGAATAAATCCACGATACCGATAGGCTTTGGAATATCTAGGACTAAGCTTAATGGCGAGTCCTAAAATGACGATCGCTTCTTCATAATGACGATTTTTACCCAAGGTGGAGGCTTCTTGATAGAGTTCTTCGGCAGTTAAATGGGTGCTAGAACGTTCTGATTTGGCAGTGGATTTGACCGTAGAGCGCACGTCCGATTTATCAGATCTGACATTAGAGGATTGTGAAAATCCTATATCAATAGCTTCAATTTCTTTTTTCAAATATTCATAGGCTGCATTAATCTGTTTAAATCGTTCTTCTGCGGTTTGTTTTTCAATCCGATCAATAAACCGATCGGGATGCCATTGTCGCGCAAGATGACGATACGCATCTTTGATTTGTGCGGGTGTTGCATTGATATCAATGGCTAAGATTTGACAGGCTTGGAATTTAGTTTTCATAATGTCCTCAATTCATTCCAAGGATTACAATTTCTTCTTCTGTCCCGTCATTCCTGCAATCGCTCTGCTACTGGGTTCAGCGTTTTGAAATGCTTTCCAGGATACTCTCATGTCATTGGGTGCGGGATATTTGGTGTCGTAGACCATAATGACATTGGTTAATTTTCGCCTTGCGCCTCGTAGGATTCGGTTTCCTTTGGCTAACGCAAGTGAGGTTCCGCCGTCTAAATTCATTGCTTCCCAACATCCTAATGCTTGCATAATTTCGGCTTCTTGTTTCAATGAAATAGGTTTAATAAAGGTAGCGTGTAGTAGTTTTTTTCGATTGGGCGTAAATCCGATCGCACTCCGTACCGCCACACCCATTACGCCAGGGTCTCTAAAGCCTTCTTGTTTTGGTCTGACTGAAATTTTACCTTTACGCAATAGTCGTGGACCTGCCGTTAAAGAGAACCAATGATCTTGCCAGTTAGGTTTGCCATCCGTTCGAGCCGTGACCATTTCTAAACGATTGCCGCTTTTTACACCTAATGTTGTTCCATAGTTTTCCCAAGGGCTGTATTTAAGAAACTCTCCGCCTGAAACCATATTTCCCATGACGCGTTTTTGGGCATCCATGCTGAAAAATGTACCGCTCATGGTGAGCGCAGCTTGGTGTCGTCGAACAAATTGAACAAAGGACTCATCGCCTCTGCTCGATCGGGCACTGTTGGCTTGATTCGCTTGATTGGCTAAACCGACACTAATGAATATTTCTGGATCACTGAGGTCGATCGTAGCGAGGTATAACGGCACACCAATAATCGTGCGCGCAATCATTTTTAAGGGTTTGCCATTGACTAAATTTCGATCGGCGACCCCAAAGTCTAAATTAGGGGAAGATGACCTAGACCTAGTGCTTGTAATACTGGCCTCAGATTCGTCATTATCATTAAGGTCAGCAAGAGTATTGTCATCAGGTGGAGACAATCGTTCCGCTTTTTGAACTACTGTCCATGGGCCACTGGGAAACATCAAACTCGTCATGATTAATCCCAGGCTCAAAAGTGCGATGAGTCGAGCGACCAGAACGGAAGAATCCTTAGTTTTTTGTCGAGTGCGATCGCGCCACGAATTTGAACGAGGTCTAGACATGTAGGACTATTTATTTCGATGCGCATTCGAGATTTCTAAGATTTTACCCTGATTGTCCCGATCCTAAATCAATCCATTCAACGCCAACAACGCATCTAAGATAGTGTTCCAGAACTGTTGATCGGTTAAGCTTAGAAAACATTCATACGAATCAGGATTACCACGATGGTACTCGAACCCAT